>NZ_JACHVA010000037.1 GCF_014230055.1 Puniceicoccus vermicola
AGGAAGTCGTTGAAGTTGAGTTGGTTAGATAATTGAGTTTCGTCAAAATTTGTGAAGGATTCTGTAAATAGCTGATTGATATGAACTTTCTGAAAAGCGTTAACACTCAGAACTTGCAGAATCCGGGTCAAACTGTGGTCGAGGCAGAGAGTCTTTTTGAGACTGGCGACGAGAAGATAGGTGCAGATGGCGATCCAAATTTGGGTTCTGACGGCATTGTCCGAGGTTCCGAAGAAGGACTTGATCCGCAGGTTCTGTTTGATCCATTTGAAGAAAAGTTCGATCTGCCAGCGGCTCTTGTAGACCAAGGCGACGGTCAATGCTGGGATGGAAAAATTGTTGGAAAGGAATACCAAGTCCTTGCCAGTCTCCTCGTCGAAGAAACGAACTCGACGCAAAGCAATGGGATATCGTTCCTTGGACAGGGCTCCGCTCAGACCGATTGTTTGATCGCTGCGCAGACCTGTGATTTTGGCAACTCTGCGGGACTCCCGGACATAGCAGTCGAGGTTGCGTTTGGCACGGATAACGAAGAACGCTCCGGCCTGGCTGAGGCCGAAGAGTCGACCGAAGTCGAGGTATCCACGATCCATTACATAGATCGTTCCGGGAGAGACTGGCATTCGGTCGAGGAAAGACACATCGTGTTCCCGTCCCTTCGTAACGTCGATGAACAGCGGGATAGAGCCTTGAAGTTCGAACTGCGTGTGGATCTTTACCGCCGCTTTCGTGGAACGAAAGTCCGCCCAAGGGAAGAGAGTCAGGCAAAGATCGATGGTGCTCGAATCGACCGCGACGACCATGCCATCGAGACCCATCGGGTTCGTCTCGCCTGCCTAAAGTCTCCGCGTCCTTCGAATGAGGATATGAGCCATGGCTTCGTAGACGCGCCAGTCCCTCCATTGGTTGGCATATGCCAAATTGGTGCGGGTAATGTTGCCGCGAAACCCCATCGCGTAAGCGTTTTGATTCCCGCGCAAACAAGCCTCGATCTCGCGCAACCCCTCCCGGTAAGTCAACTGGGCAAAGACCATGGCAAGGAATTGGTCGCGTGCGGTAAATCCGCGACTGCTCTTGGGCATCGGGTAAAGCTTGATGCATCGGTCGAACTCCTTCCGGTCCAAGCCATCGGTAATCTGAGTAAAAACGAGCCTGCCAGCGTTCATCCGTTATTGAGAACGAATGCGACGGAAGGTCGCCAGCCGATTCAAATGCGTGACAACCTTTATCCTGTGTAAGACTCTTCAAATGAATCACTTGGAAAAATCGAAACCCCTCTTAACTGGACACTAGTGACTTTCACTGTAGCTTCTTGTCTCTTTTTCTGGATAACGTTTCGATCTCGTCTCGTGTAATTCTCGAATGTTTCGCAGATTTCAGAATCCAGAGGGAATCCTTCTTTTATCCAATCACACGCCAATCCTTTCCAGTATCCCGAGGAGTGTTCGGCTAAAGCTGTTAGGAGAATATTTCTTAATTTTTTCTTTTTGGGTAAATCTGTGTCCAAATCCTTTGCTTCTTCGTAAGTGTGCTCAAGCAGTGAAAGTCCAACTACTGTTCCATCTAGAGAATTTAGTCGTTCGACAATTTCTGGAATTGGTTTCTTCAATTTCTTTCTTCCAACGTAAAGGGTATGCACCGGAGCCGGGGGATTCAAGCACAAGGCCGCCGATCAATCTCGGTTTGTATATCGGTCTGGTTCGAGCCGGAGTGGAATTGTCTCAAGCCAAGACGCAAAGACCCGGAGCTGTGAGGCAGATACAAAAGGCATTCTCTCACGGAGCACACTGAGCTCACAGAGATTTGCCTTTCCTCCGTGCCGCTGTGCCTCAGTGAGATTCATTCTCTTTCTTCCATTCTTCACTTTCCATTCATTCTTTTCTCGAACGTGGAGACCAGACAACCAGCCTGCAAGGCTCAGTCGTCCGTGTGATTTTTAGGATTTTCGGGCGAGTTCACTGGATTGTCTACGTCGTTTGGTTCGTCCTGTTCGGGAATGGGGCGAAGAACAATTCTCTGTATCTCGTCTCGCCAGACTTGGATCTCCTCTCCCATGTATTCGATTACTTTTCTTTCTGTAGATTCAGTGGCCGTGTCAGCAGGAAATACTCGGGAAATCAAATAGAGATCACCCCTTCCACTCCATCCTAGCCAACGCCAATCGATTTCTGACACAAGACTCTCGTGGCCGCATCGAAGACTGCCATTGGCATCCAATGGTCCACTGCAACCATTGGTATTTCCAAATCTATGATTGTTTACAAAGATCTGGACACCTTGGTGCATCGGTTCGTCGCGACTCGGGGTGTCAGACTCGAAAACTTCATATGAGTTGCTGTCCACGTCATAGTCCGGAATCAATGATGGGTCTGAAACTAGAAAGACCTGAATCCTCGGAGATCCCCTGTCAGGGTTCCCAAAGGAATTAAAAATGATTCGGGGGCCACCGGTGTATGGCACCTTATTCGGACCTATCATTCTGGCGCCGTCAATCGGGCCAACGTCGTCCAAAATCCACTTGAGAGAATCTGATCCACCGTCCGAGACAAAAACGCCCAAACGATCCTCCGACAGAATCTGGACACCTACAGCTGCATCGGATTCAAGAAGAATGGGCTCCGTAAATCTCCGAGAACCATTCGATCCGAGATTACTTCCATTGACTGTAGCGACTAGCGATATTGCAATCGGATCCGGGATCGGAATTTCGATGATCGTTATGTCAGCGTCATTTAAAATCCTTTGAACCTTCGGATTAAAGTCTCCATCAGAGCATCCAGTCAGCGCGAGGCTCAGAGTAATCAACAATGTAGTTACGATTTTCATTTCAAGACGAACGTGGAGGACAGGCACCCCGCCAGTGGGGTGAATGGCACTAGTTTAAGGGTATCTACGGGAGAAAAATGCTCTAAAATGGATAAAAGGCTCGTCCCGACCATTGAAATCGCGCAAGCTGTTGATATGAAAAGAGTTAACAGTTATTTGCCCGGTTTCTCCGGTCTTGTGGGACGAGCCAGAAAGCGAACACTGAATCAGTATCGGCGCAATGTCGAGAACGCGAATGCCGGGAAGCCGAATCGGTTGCGGGGTTGGTTCGGCCATCTGGTTCCTTCGAAGGTGTTGGCCAAGCGGCCCGGCGAGCGCAAACGGGGGATGGACCGGGAGTGTTTGTTCTGGGGTTTTCTGGGGCAAGTGCTGCGAGGGGGTTCCTGTCGGGACGCTTTGCAGGAGATCCAGGCCGCGCGCGCTGCGGACGGTTTGCCCGCTTTGAGTTCGTCCACCTCCAGCTACTGCACCGCTCGGCAGAAGAAGTTTACGTCGGAGGATCTCAAGCGTATCCACCGCGAAGTGTCGGACTCGCTCGCGGCAGAGGCCGACCCGGCCTGGGAAGGGCGTCGTGTGCTGTCGGTCGACGGCACGGGAGTGAGCATGGACGACACGCCGGACAATCAGAAGGAGTTCCCGCAACCTTCCGAGCAGAAGAAAGGGTGCGGCTATCCGGTAATGCAGGTGGTGGGGCTGCACGATCTCTCCAGCGGGGCGATGCTCGACTACGAAGAAAGTCCGCTCAATGTCGGCGAAAGCGCTCTTTTCCACGGCTTGGATTTAATCGGACAAGTCGGAGGCGGAGACATCCTGCTCTTCGACCGGGCTTACTGCTCTTATCTGAACACGGCGACTCTGCTTGGCCGGGGAGCTCATGCGCTCGGACGCCTCCACGCCTCCCGCAAGATCTCCTTTCCCAAAGGCTGCGAGGATCGGATCACTACTTGGGAAAGGCCCGCCTCGTCCCAAAGGCCCCTCTACATGGAACTGGACGAATGGAGAGCCTTGCCGAAGTCGATCCGCGTGCGCTACATCCGCCGGAAGATCGAAACGCCCGGTCACCGCCCCGAAGAGATCGTCGTAATGACAACGCTGCTGGATGCTCCCGCCGAAGCGATACTCGACCTGTTCCTGCGCAGGTGGAACATGGAAGTGAGCCTGCGAGACCTCAAAACCACTCTCGGTGCCGATCACCTGCGAGCCAAAACCCCCGAGATGGCCCGAAAGATCTTCGCCATGCACATGATCGCCCATAACCTGATTCGCTGGACGCTCTTGCAGGCTTCCACCGATCACCGCGCACCTCTGGATCGACTCAGCTTCAAAGGAACCGTCGATCTTCTTGAAAACTGGAGGGACATCCCCTGCGATCCGGGCCGGGAAAACTGGGAGCGATTGCTCGAACTGGCAGCCAAAGACAAGATCCCAAAAAGACAAAACAGAATCGAGCCCAGAGTCCTCAAACGAAGACCCAAAACCTTCCCGAAAATGACACGACCCAGACAAGAACTCAGAAACCGAATTTTGACGTCGAAATCCACGCCGCAAAGAGGCTTAAACTAGTGCCATTCACCCC
>NZ_JACHVA010000038.1 GCF_014230055.1 Puniceicoccus vermicola
AGGAAGTCGTTGAAGTTGAGTTGGTTAGATAATTGAGTTTCGTCAAAATTTGTGAAGGATTCTGTAAATAGCTGATTGATATGAACTTTCTGAAAAGCGTTAACACTCAGAACTTGCAGAATCCGGGTCAAACTGTGGTCGAGGCAGAGAGTCTTTTTGAGACTGGCGACGAGAAGATAGGTGCAGATGGCGATCCAAATTTGGGTTCTGACGGCATTGTCCGAGGTTCCGAAGAAGGACTTGATCCGCAGGTTCTGTTTGATCCATTTGAAGAAAAGTTCGATCTGCCAGCGGCTCTTGTAGACCAAGGCGACGGTCAATGCTGGGATGGAAAAATTGTTGGAAAGGAATACCAAGTCCTTGCCAGTCTCCTCGTCGAAGAAACGAACTCGACGCAAAGCAATGGGATATCGTTCCTTGGACAGGGCTCCGCTCAGACCGATTGTTTGATCGCTGCGCAGACCTGTGATTTTGGCAACTCTGCGGGACTCCCGGACATAGCAGTCGAGGTTGCGTTTGGCACGGATAACGAAGAACGCTCCGGCCTGGCTGAGGCCGAAGAGTCGACCGAAGTCGAGGTATCCACGATCCATTACATAGATCGTTCCGGGAGAGACTGGCATTCGGTCGAGGAAAGACACATCGTGTTCCCGTCCCTTCGTAACGTCGATGAACAGCGGGATAGAGCCTTGAAGTTCGAACTGCGTGTGGATCTTTACCGCCGCTTTCGTGGAACGAAAGTCCGCCCAAGGGAAGAGAGTCAGGCAAAGATCGATGGTGCTCGAATCGACCGCGACGACCATGCCATCGAGACCCATCGGGTTCGTCTCGCCTGCCTAAAGTCTCCGCGTCCTTCGAATGAGGATATGAGCCATGGCTTCGTAGACGCGCCAGTCCCTCCATTGGTTGGCATATGCCAAATTGGTGCGGGTAATGTTGCCGCGAAACCCCATCGCGTAAGCGTTTTGATTCCCGCGCAAACAAGCCTCGATCTCGCGCAACCCCTCCCGGTAAGTCAACTGGGCAAAGACCATGGCAAGGAATTGGTCGCGTGCGGTAAATCCGCGACTGCTCTTGGGCATCGGGTAAAGCTTGATGCATCGGTCGAACTCCTTCCGGTCCAAGCCATCGGTAATCTGAGTAAAAACGAGCCTGCCAGCGTTCATCCGTTATTGAGAACGAATGCGACGGAAGGTCGCCAGCCGATTCAAATGCGTGACAACCTTTATCCTGTGTAAGACTCTTCAAATGAATCACTTGGAAAAATCGAAACCCCTCTTAACTGGACACTAGTGATACAAACTAATGACTTCCCACTCACTCCGATTCTGATCTAAGAAAAAGTCTAGGCATTCAATATGCCCCATAAGAGGAAGCACTTCTGGCTCCATTCTTTTAGGAATGAGCATCCGGAAGTTTCTCTTTTTCGACTTTCACCAATTATTTCTATGCGAAAACACAATCAATTTGATCGTTCTACGACGAAGACGCTTCTGACGGGGCTGTTCATTGGATCGAGCCTATTTCTTCCTGATGCCGCTGCCACGGAATTCCAGTGGGAAGGATCTTCAGGGGAGCTCTGGGGGGATGATTCCAACTGGATTCCCTCTGCCGTCCCCAATTCACCCGACGACTCGGCAATCTTTACCATTGCCGGAAACGCGAACGAACTCGTTCGACTGTCCGGGGGTCTGGTCGCAGGTCCGTATACGATTGAGAATCTCACGATTCAACAAGGCGGCCCGACCGATCTCGGCTCTTTCCGATTCACAGGAGGAACGCTTGAGTTTGCGACCAACGATCCATCCGGACAAGCCCAGTTGAACTATGAGTCGACCGGGAATACCTTCGAGAGCTTAGCCTCGGTGGAGCTCTCAGACGACACGGTTTTCAACGGAGCCGCCGACAGCGATTTAACCTTCGCCGAGTCCTCCTCAATCATTGGTTCGGCTGCACTCATTAAACAGGGTGAAGGCGAGCTGATCATGGACAATGCGGGCAACAGCTATTCGGGAGGAACCGAAGTCAACGAAGGAACGCTCTCGGTTTCCAGCGATACTCAGCTTGGAGGCTCATCCGGAAATCTTTCTTTTGATGGCGGCACCCTCCGCACCCGCGAGGACATGAGCACTTCCCGGGACACTACGATCGATTCCGGCAACGGGACCATTCGTACCAACAACGGGACCAAGCTGACCCACACCGGCACCATCTCCGGCAACGGCACTTTGACCAAAACCGGCAACGGGAGCTTGATCCTCAAAGGAGACAACACCTACTCGGGGGGCACCCTTCTCTCCTCCGGAACTCTCGTTGTAGGCCATGAAAATGCCTTGGGCACTTCTCCCCTCACGATCGAAGCGGGCACTACCCTCGGTTCGAATAATAATTTCACCGTTTCCAACGATTTCTTCGTAAACGGAGATTTCAACATCGCCCCGGAAGGTGCACCTTCCACTTTCACATCGACGACCTTCGGGACCAGTGGAAAAGTCAACCTCGGTGGAGAAACTCGCACCATTACTAATTCCATCAACCTGTTCGATAACCACCTAGCGGCCGCTCTTTTCTCGGGGGTAATCTCCAACGGTGGAATCAATTTTGCCTCCAGCGGTGTCCCCGGAGCCAATGAAGTTTATTTCTATCTAGAAGGCTCCGAAGCCAATACCTATACGGGTCCGACCACGATCGGGAGCAATGTGATACTCAAGCTACGGAAAGACGAAAACGTTACCGCGATTGCCGGCGACATTTTTATCGACGATAACGGATCCCTCACAACGAACAAAAGCGAACAAATCGCATCCACTGCTAACGTTCATTTTTCCGGAAACAGCAGGATGACTATTGGCACTGGCATTCTTTTGGGGGAGGAGACCATCGGATCTCTTTCCGATGACGGAAGCGGAGATGCCGAAATCGATCTTGGTTATTCAACTCTACGGGTTTCCTCCGGAGAATTTTCAGGGACAATTAGTGGAGCCCCCCGTGAGCCCAGTCTCGAAAAATACGGTCCCGGAACCCTCGTGCTTTCGGGTACCAATACCTATCAAGGCGGCACCCTTGTCTCGGGGGGCACCCTCCAAGTCAGTGCCGACGAAAATCTCGGCGATGCCTCGGGAGAACTCATTCTTGACGGGGGCACACTCCGTACGACCGAGAGCTTCACGACCGATCGGGAAACCACTCTGGAATCGGGAGACGGAACATTCCGCACCAACAATGGCACCAAGCTGACCCACACCGGCACCATCTCCGGAGACGGGGCCCTCATCAAAACCGGCGGTGGCAACCTTCAGCTCGAAGGCAACAACACCTATACCGGAGGCACCATCATTCAGAATGGAGCCGTCCGCGTCTCGAAAGACGAGAATCTGGGAAATGCTAGCGGTGATCTCATTCTCGAAGGCGGTCGCCTCCGGGTTACCGACTCTTTTGCAACCACCCGCACGACCCGTCTTCGCGGCTCGGGAGGCGAGATCAGTGTTCGGAAAGGCGCCACCCTTTTTCACTCCGGACTTCTCCGCGGTCCCGGCTCACTGAGCAAGATCGGAAACGGCACCTTGGATTTGTACTCTGCCAACACGTACAAAGGTGGAACCGTTCTCGACGGTGGCACTCTCGTCGCTCGGAATGCCCAGTCGCTCGGAACTGGTAGACTCGATTTGCAGTCAGGCAACCTCACCCTTCCCGGGAACCTGAACCTCGGCGATGACTTCAACTGGAGCGGAGGCTCCATCAATTCGATCCTCGGGACAAACACTTCCCTCGTGAATATCGACGGTTCGCTCAACCTGACGGGCATCGGTGAATACGAGTTCACGCCCGATGCAGGATTCTCGAACAACACGGACTACCTGATCCTCACCGCCAATGACCCGATCACCTCGGCCACCAGCAGTGACTTCATCGCCAACGACCTCTTCGGCCTGACCGCCCAGTTCAAGGTCGTCGGGGACAAACTCTACGTGAACTATCTCGGATCGGTTTACGCCGGGGGTAATGTTCTGCAAAACAGCGCTCCCGTCGGCACTCCATCCTTCGCCGAGTTTATCGTCGCAGGAGAGGCCCATACCGGCGGACCCAACGAGAGCAACACCATCCGAAGCCTCATTTTCCGCCCGGGCGGCACCCTCCAGGTCAACAACACTCTCTCGATGACCGACGGAAGATTCAGCGTCGACGAAGGAACCGGGACATTGAATGGCGGGCTCATTTTCGTTCCGCAAACCTTCAACAAGACGGGCGGCGGGTCCCTCGTCGTCAACAGTGACGTAAACGTTCAGGGCGCCACCTATGTCGATCAGGGTAGCCTCTACGTCAACGGGAGCTTCTTCTCCGGATTCGGCTTCAACGTCGGCCCCAACGCCCTCCTCGGAGGGAATGGTCGGCTCATTGGCAACCTGATCAATAATGGCACCGTGGCCCCAGGGAACTCAATTGGAACCCTGACCGTCAACGGGGACTACACCCAGACCTCGGGCGGCACCCTCTCGATGGAGATCCGCAACGCCTCCGTCTCCGACCGGATCAACATCACCGGAGCCGCCTACCTCGCCGGAACTCTTGCATTGGACTTCATCAGCAATGAGATCTCCTTCGGCGACGTCGTTACCCTTTTGACAGCACAGGGTGGTATCAACGGTGCCTTTGAGCAGATCTCCGGGGTTCCAGGAGGCTTCCGCGCCCGTCCATGGACCGTGGGCAACAACAGCGTCTACAACCTGATTTTCGCCCCCAGCAGCTACACCCAAGTTGCCCAAGGAGCCAATCAGACCGCGCTCGCCAGAGCTCTCGACCAATGGATCGGTGTCAGCGATCCGCAGATCTCTTCCGCGACCCTGCAACTGGATCTCCTCTCTGCCGATGCTTATCCGGTCGTCTTCGAATCGATCCTTCCGAGCATCTACGGCACCCTCTCAGCCACGACCTTCACCGACTCCTACAGCGATGGTCGCTCCGTAAACCAGCAGGCTCTCTTCGGACGCCAGCGCTTGATGGCCCTCGCTGCCGCCGAGGCGGCAGCCGACGAAACTTCGCCGAGTGAGAAAGCCGCCGACGAATCGGGTGCGACGAACGCTCAGCCTCAACCAGACGACCACGGCTGGCGTGTCTGGGCCGACGCACGAGGACTCTACTCCGACGACGATCCACTCAACCTCGACAGCAAAGGCGGAACCGTCCTCGCCGGAGCGGACATCCTCCTCGCCGAGAACTTCCTCGCCGGGATTTACGTCGGAGGCCAAACCCGCGAATCCCGCGGATCCAGTCCCGACTACCAGTCCGACGGGCCTCGCTTCGGAGCCTACGGCCTCGTGACCTTCCTCCAAAACGCCTACATCAGCGCCGTAGTCGGCGGCGGCACTTCGGATATTAGCGCCACCCGTCCGATCGCCTTCGGTGGCAGCGCCAGCGGCGACACCGATGGCACCGACTGGTTTACCCGCATTGAGAGTGGCTACACCTTCAAGCCGGGCGGTTTCCAATTGACGCCCTTCGCCGGACTCCAGTTTTCCACGGCTGATTTCGACGGACTCACCGAATCGGGTGAAAGCGTCTACGCCCTCGAAATCGAAGACTGGGGATCGGACCGCTTCGAAGGTTACCTCGGAGGCGATCTTTCCCGCCCGATCCCCCTCTCCGGTCAGTATGTCCTCCAGCCCTACGTGCGTCTGACCCTCCGGGAAACCTTCGACCAGAACGACGACAGCCTCAACTCCTCCCTCCTCGCTGGCCAAGGCCCCTCCTTCGCCTACACCCCGGATGAGATCAACGGTGACGGATTCGAATACGGCGGCGGCATTCGCCTCTCCGCGATGCAAACTGGCTGGAACGTCAATCTCGGCTACACCGGATTCTCCGGGGACGACAGCACCTCCAACCAGATCAACCTCGGCTTCAGCTGGGACCTCTAGTTCGAAGATCCATTGCTTTCGCCAAAGGGCGGGCCCGCGAAAGCGAGTCCGCTCTTTTTCTGCAAACCGCTCTTTCGCTCTACAGCTTGCAGAATTCTCCCAATGGAGGGGTTCCCGATCGACTTCGGTCAGTCGGCACGATGAGGCAGAGATACCTCTCCGGAAAATGGCATCAAGCGCTATCCTCACAAGGAGCGCACGACTCCAATCATCGAAGAATCCCTCTCATATACCGAATTCAGGAAGTCTTAACCCGAAAACCGAACAATCCTAAATTTCCAACTACGGTCTACCGTAGACGCCCCGATCCTCTGCTCTCCGTGAAGTCCCTAATCATTTTTTTCATCACCCTCATCTTCGGTCCGTTCATCACCCAGAGCGCTCCGAGTCCGGCGGTCCCCGCCCCCCAGGCGATCCTCACCGTCGAAGAATTCGCGCTGGGCGGAGTGGGCTTCGGTGGGCAGTCCAGCGACGGCGAGATCGTCTTCGAGCAGATCATCAGCCGGAACGACAACCTCGAGCAGTTCCTTCAAATCTACGCCAAGGGAAACAATCAGTCCAAAATGTATTCGATGGTCGCTTTCTACTATTTGGATCGAGATCTCTACGAACACATCAAAGCGAATCACATCAATCGTGACCCCGCCCCGACCCTTATGTGGGCACAAGGATGTTCCTGGGAAACGGTCCCCTGTCAGTATATTTTCCCCCGTATTGAAGAGGGAGCCTATGAACGATTCATTCCCGAAGAACTTCGGCCCCCTTCTTCAAACGAAAATGAGTCGGATTCGGCTACTTCTCCAAATTCAACCGAAACGGAATCATCGGGGATGGGCTGAACCCCGCCTTTTCGTAAAATCGGATCGCTCCTTCGTTGGTCCCGTCCGTCAGCAAAGTGATTCTTCCGGCCCCCTTTTCCTTCGCCCGATCAATGGCGGCCACGAGAATTCTCTCACCGATTCCCAGATTCCGGTATTCCGGATCTACGACCATGTCTTCGAGGATGACCACCTCTTGTCCCATAAAGGTGCTGATCGTAGAGAGTAGATTCACCATCCCGACAATCACACCGTCCCTTTCAGCCACCAAAACCTCCCCCCGCTGCGGTTCCTCAAGGATCTTCCGCAAACCAGCTTCCTGCTTCCTTGAGTCAGGACCAAACTCTACCTCCTGCTGGAACAAAACCCCGAGTAATCGACACAGCGCAGGGATATCCCGCCTTGTCGCAATTCGAATTTTCATAACAAACGCGGTGCATCTCCTATGCCGATTCGAATTCTTCCGCCAGTGAGGATCACGAAGTCATCGCAGATCGCTCTGATCCGATTTTACGTCGGCCCCAAACCGAACAAGACCCATCCACAGGAAACGCGGCTCCGTTGTTCTTCCTCCGCCTTATCAACGACAGAACTGCGCCCCGGCTCTACACCGATTCACCGTCCTCTAACTGTGAGTCCTCCTTCAATTGGGGCTTCCGCTTGAACGCCAACAGAAGAGGCAATCCCCAAGCGGGAATCAAAACGAGTAAAGCCACGACAGAATCTACGATCGAGAGCCTATCCTCGTAAAAGGAAAGGACAATGCTCCCATTGAGGACAACGAAAACGATGATCGCCAACACCAGCAACTGAACTCCGGTCATTCGCCGAGTCTGTTCCTTTCCCGTAATGGCGCCGATGCCAATCCAGAGTCCAATAACGAGGAGGCTTAAGGCAATGGAGAAGACGAGTACATGAATAAAAACCGACACCAAACCGGTCGATGGCGGTGGATTGCAAAAGTGAAGCGATAAAAACGAAAGACCTAACCATGCCCCGAAAATGACCATGGAGATGCCCAAAAAGAATCCAATCAATCGCTTCATATATCCCATGCAATTTTTTTTGAGCCGTAATTAAATCTGATTTGGGCGAACTGACTTCCTGGGAACCCGGTCCACTTTATCAGGCCAAATCAAAACACCCCTCTGGCATATTACTATCGTCGATGGGAGCCATTGCAATCGTGGAACTGAACCGATCAGAGAGAGACAACTCTCCCGCCTTGCCATTCCCCTCTTCTCCTTTGAATACTCGATTCATGAAGCCGACACTCCTCGTCCTCGCCGCCGGAATGGGTAGCCGCTATGGCGGCTTGAAACAGATCGACCCCATGGGTCCCAACGGGGAGACGATGCTCGACTATGCGGTCTCGGATGCCGTGAAAGCGGGATTCGGTCGGGTAGTCTTCGTGATTCGACGGGACATCGAAGAGGCTTTCCGCGAAACCGTGGGAACGCGAATCCCGAGCTCTATTGAGGTCGATTACGCCTTTCAGGAATTGGCCGACTTGCCGCCCTCTTTTGTGGTTCCCGAAGGCCGGGAGAAACCCTGGGGCACCGCCCACGCGGTGCGGGCGGCCCGAAAGGTCGTGAACGAGCCGTTTGCGGTGATCAACGCCGATGATTTTTACGGTCAGGAAGCATTCTCCTCGATCGGTTCGTGGCTCAGGGAACAGGATCCGGAACGGCCTGCCGTGGCCATGGTCGGCTATCGGCTGGAAAACACACTGTCCGAGCATGGTTCGGTCAATCGAGGTATTTGCGTCGTCGAGAATCATTTGCTCCGGCGAATCGAGGAGGTGGAAAAACTCCGCCTCGAGAAAGATGGGATGGTCCGCGGAACTCCTCCCAGTGGATTCCGCCGTGAGGTTGCCGCCCAGACGCCGGTTTCGATGAATTTCTGGGGCTTCACCCCGGCGGTGTTCCCCCTTCTCGAGCAAGCCTTCGACATTTTCTTGCGCAAGCGGATCCACGAATCGAAGTCGGAATGGTATCTCCCGGCCGTGGTCGATGAATGGATCGCCTCAGGATTGCTCCAATGCCCAGTCCTCGAAACAGACAGCCAATGGTTTGGCGTCACTTATCCGGAAGACCGTGAGAAGGTCACCGCTGCGTTGAAAGAGATGGGTCTGACAGTCGAACGGTAGCGCGGTTTGGCCCAAACCGCACCCCGCGTCGGATCTCAGCCAATTTCGTCGAAACAACGAAAAATCCCCGCGAACGCGGCCGAAACGGCCCTCGCCATTTCCCGCCAC
This sequence comes from Puniceicoccus vermicola, assembly GCF_014230055.1. Taxonomy (NCBI): domain Bacteria; kingdom Pseudomonadati; phylum Verrucomicrobiota; class Opitutia; order Puniceicoccales; family Puniceicoccaceae; genus Puniceicoccus; species Puniceicoccus vermicola. The sequence goes on from NZ_JACHVA010000038.1 coordinate 8,991, forward strand.
GGAAAGCAACCTCTTTTCCTGATCGGAGTGTCGGGTTGCCCTACTGCGCCCCACCGGTGCTGCGACAGTCGCGACACCGGCCAAAGATGACAACTTCTTCTCCTTCGTAGACGAAATCCGGATGCTGGGGAATACGATCCATGACATCTGGCGTTTCGAAAGGAAGGGTGAAGACCTGATTGCACTCCCGGCAAATGAAATGCGGGTGATGTTCCCCATCGGGCGAGGGCAACTCGTATCGATTCGGCTGACCTGGGTAGTGCACTCGGGCGAGCTCAAATTCCTGCACCATTTCAGAAAGGTTGCGAAAGACAGTGCGCTCACCCAATCCGGGGCATAGCTCCCGGGCACCTGCGAAGATCTGATCAAAGGTAAGAGGACGCCTCTCCTTTTCCAGAACTTCAAGAATTGCTTTGCGCTGGCGGGTCGATCGTTTACGTGCGGTAGGCATGGAGTAACTAGAAGCCTACAAGTATCAGAGCTGACGTGGCGAGTCGTAAAGAGACCGGAGCCGATCGATCGCCCTCTATGGTCAGCTTTCTCCGAAGAAGGCCCCTCTTTAGCAAAGCGCTTCCGAGCGCGGTATTTTTCTCCTCCGTCGTTGCCAACCTTCGGCGAGTTCATCAAGGTCGAAGCCATGAAAGACCCGGTTGAACTTCTCAGTGAATACATCGCTCACGCCAGTGTTTCCACGGACCCGAATGCGAAGGAGGGAATGCGCGGAGCCATCGGATTCGCCACGGAGAGACTGAAAGAGCTGGGCTTCACTGTCGAAGAAGTGCCGACCCCACTCCACCCTATTCTTTTGGCCGAACGTCTGACCAGCCCTGAAGACCCGCACGTTCTCATTTACGGGCATTACGACGTGCAGCCTTCGGATCCGGACAAACTCTGGACCACACCTCCCTATCAAGCCGAGATCCGCGGCAAGCGAATCTACGGCCGGGGCTCCGCCGATAATAAAGGCCCTCAGATCGTCCATATGGCGGCGCTGGCCAAGGCGCTGGAAGAGAATCCAGATCTGGCCCTGAACATCACCTGGTTCATTGAGGGTGAAGAGGAAATCGGGAGCCCGAGCTTCCGAGGATTTCTCAAGACTTATAAGGACCGGCTCAGTGCAGCGGATTTCGTTCTTCTCTCCGATACCGGAAGCCCATCCGCCGATCAATTGGTCGTGACCACGGCCTTGCGCGGACTCGTTTCCATGGAAGTCAAGCTGACCGGGCCGAAGATGGATCTGCACTCGGGCATTCACGGAGGCGCTGTCCGCAATCCGATTCAGGCTCTCTCCACACTCTTGGCCACTCTCCACAATGAGGATGGCTCGGTGAACCTCCCCGGATTTTACGACGGAGTCTCGCTCCCCGAGGATTGGGAACGTGAGGAACTCTCGCGTCTCCCATGGACCGAAGAGGAATACGCCAAGTTCCTCGATGTGGATGAATTTTTCACCGCCCCCGGATACAATGCGCTCGAGGCGGTTCGCTTTGGACCGACTCTGGAAATCAACGGGATCGGCGGCGGTTTTCAGGGAGAAGGCCAGAAGACAGTCATCCCCAGCCAAGCCTTCGCCAAGCTCACTTGCCGACTGGTGGCCGGCCAGAGTGCCGATCGAATCGAATCTCTCCTCGTCAAAGCCTTACAAGAGCGCTGCCCTTCCGGCGTCCGCATTTCCATAGAAACCCACGGCGGCGGCGATCCCTACTTCATCGTACCGCCCAATCGCTCCAACACACCGGCCGACCAAAGTCCGGAAATCCAAAAAGGGTTTTCCGTCCTCGAAAGTGCCATCACCGAATCATTTGGGAAAAGACCTCTCTACCTCCGGGAAGGCGGAAGTGTTCCCATCATCGCCGATCTCAAAGACATTGTCGGGCTCGACACAATTATGGTCGGCCTCTTTACCCCATCCGACAACCTCCATGCTCCGGACGAGAGCTTCCACCTCGACATTTTGAACAATGGCATTTCCGCCTTTGCCAAAGTTTTTGCCGAGCTGGCGAGAAAGTAGTTTTGCGAAATCTACTGAGCCAATAAAACGGGCACCTCGATCAAAACCCGCAACCCTCCGGCCTTCGCCTGACTCAAAACAACCGTGCCTCCTAAGAGGTTCACGTTGGACCTCACGAGACTGAGGCCGAGCCCAACTCCTTCGTGGCGCCGGGTTAAAGTCCCATCGACCTGCTCAAAGGGCAGGAATACCCGTTCGCGATCATCGCTCGATATCCCTTCGCCACCGTCCTCCACTTCCAGCCTCAGCACCCGAACTCCCTTATTCGATTTGCCTTCAGACATTTTGACGCTAATCGGAGAGCCGTTCCCAAACTTGATCGCATTCCCGATCAGGTTCTCGAGAATCACATACCAAGCGTTCGGATCGGTCAGGTACGAACGGGCTTCGACCCCTGTGAAATCGACCTGAATGAGATCCTTCGCCTCCTCAAAACGGACGCCCAAAATTTCAATCACTTCCAGAGCCACGGTTTCGACAACGATCGGCTCACGAACCGATTGTTGAACTTCGCTGGCCATATCAGAATAGCGTAGGATCGCGGTGAGAAGTGACTCCAGCCGACGACCTGACTCTACGATAGCCTCAACGCTTTCCTTCTCGGACGAGCCAAGGTCTTCACTTGACTCCAGAAGTTGGCAAAAACCGAGGATCCCGTTCAGAGGCGTTCGGATCTCATGGCTCACGTTCCCAAGAAAGTGAGCCTTTGCCCGATCCGCAGCCGCCGCTCGGTCACGTTCCAAGCGCAGCTCCTCCGTTCTTTGCTCGACCAGCTTTCGCAAAATTCGATTCAGCCCGATTACGACAAATACCACAATCAAAACGGCCCCAAGAAGAGCCCACAAAATCAGCGGAATCTGTGTCTCCACCTGGGGAGAAAGGTATTTCACGATTGCTCGATTCAAGACGGAATCGGTCTCATTCTGCTGCCGACTGAGAACTTCATCAATCTGGCTGATCAACTCCGGCGAAACCTCCTTGTTGTAGCCGATTCGAATCTCGACTGGATTGAAGCTAACATAGGTCGAGACGATTGCGTCCTCCCTCTTCAGCTGGCTGGAGTAAATCTCATTGAGCACTGCGAGATCGACCTTGCCGCTCAGCAACGACTCAAGCGCTTCGTCGTAAGAATCAACCCACCGAATATCGCTCGTGATTCCATAGATCTCGCATAGCTCTTGGAAGGCCTCTGCATGAACGTCATCACGGATAAGAGCGACTTTCTTCCCAGCGAGGTCTTCCATCTCGTGAAAAACAAAGTTCTGACGTCGAAAGAGGACCGCTCGATTTCTCAACAAAAAGACTTTTGAGAATTTGAGCAATTGCTGACGCTCGTAGGTCTGAGCGAGCGCGGGCATAACATCCATCTTCCCATTTGCGGTCATCTCCTTGGCATCCACGAAACTCGCTTCGTGGAACCGAAAATCGAGATTCGTCTCTTTTTGCAGAGCGCGAAAAAAATCCGGAACAATCCCTGAAGGCTTCTTTCCTTCCTCAAGAATGATCAATGGGGGGTTGTCATAGAGAACGACATCAATCTCTTCGCCGCGACTCGCAAGCGTTGATAGAATGAGAAAGAATACCGCGGGCAAAAACTTCACTCAGTCTCCTCCGTTCCCAGCTGAAGCAATTCCTCAACCGCTTCCGACGCAGATTCTTTCCCGGACAAATACGCAGCAAAAATTTCTGCGGCCGCCTCGGAAAATGCTGGATATCCCCGATTCTGCGCACGGGAGATGGTGTCCTGAATAGCCTCCTCATAAGCATCTAACCAAGGCAAGGCTGCAGCGATCTTCTGATGATCCAAAGATATCGTCCGTGTCGGGGATGCCCCTCTTCTCACCAGCAAAAGATTCGTCTCAGGCTCCGACCAAAAGGCCGCAAATTCCACAGCAAGATCCGCTTTTTCACTGCGCCGGGGTATTCCCATCGTCCACATTCCACTGATGCAGACGGGAGAACCGTCTGGCGCTCTCGGACCGACCGAAAAGCCAAGATCATCCTGAACAAACGTCTCCTTCGGATCCATAATATTGGGAATATATGCAGGCCATAGCATCCCTTGCGCCAGTTTACCCACCCTCATTAGATCTGCTCTCTGATCGTAGTGCCACGCCCCTCGCTTCTTGGGTCCGAAGGCTGATAGAGACCGATACCATTCAAGAGCATCCTCCGCAGCCTCCTTATCGAAGTTTGTTTGAAGCTCATCGTCCGAGAGAGTCTGCCCAAAAAGCTCGAGTGACCAAATAAGTGCGATCGTCAGAGCCTCGGAGACTTGATCGACAGGAGAGAACCCATATAAATCCGGCGGCCGATGGAAGAACTCGGCCATATCTCGAAATTGTTGGGCATCGCGCGGCGGAGCGAGTTCATAGCCGTAGCGCTCTTCAAAGGCCTGCTGTTCTTTCGGCGAGTCCCAGAGATCCTTCCTATAAACATAAAGATAAACGTTTGGGTTAACGGGAACTCCATAGAGGACTCCATCAATTGAGGATGCCTCGATCATTTGCTCGTTGGTCCACCCTTCCAACTGAATGGGGTCAAACTTCTGCGGACTTGGCCAATCGTCGAAGGGCAGCAGAACATCACTCATCAACGCCAAGAAGGGCTCATCCACCGTAACCAAGTCGAACTGGGAAAGATAATCCGTCAAGTTCAGCTCATTTAACATCTCCGACCGATGTAATTGAGTCATCTCTACAAGGATCCCCGTAGTATCCTCAAACTTCCGGGTGATCTCAAAAAGCGCTTGGGATTGAGGATCGTGAAAGGTCAGAACCTTGATGACCTCAGACTCTTTTTGTGGGCTCTCCTCTTGCCCGAAAACCAGATTCCCAAGAAAAAAGGCAACCATTGCCAAACCGACTCCAGTCAGGCGTATTCGAGTGAGGATGAGAAAGGGGTTCACAAAGCCCAAATGGAAAGATTTCAGGAGTTAAATGAGATGAGTCCCCGCAAGCGGCAAACTCTAAAAATAGAGTAAATCGCAAAACCACCGAAAGGCAAGAATACAGTCTCTCATCCACCGATTGAAGACTCGCTCGGCTCTATCTCCCTCTCAGCTTTTGGAAAATCCATCCTCAACTCCCCCTTTCGAGGGAATTTCTTCACATCAATCGCCGATCGCGATTCGATCCAAAAAAAGACCTCCCTCCGGAAATCCGGAAGAAGGTCTCTCAAAAATCGGAGGTGAGCAGCGGTCTTGGCCACCAACCCCGAGAAATTAGCAAATAACTCTGATCAACCGCGGTAGCCGACGAGGCGAGCTTTTTCCACATTCCAAATCTTCAGCCGGAAACAGCGGAAGACTTCTACTGGAGACAAGCTGGTCGTCTTGGCATTCTGCAGTTCCGGGATCGCCTTGAAGGCTTCCGGCAAACGATAGAATGGAATCCGAGCATTCAGGTGATGGATATGGTGATACCCAATGTTCCCGGTGAACCAATGAAGAATGCGAGGCATCTTCATGAAACTCGAAGATTCGAGAGCAGCCCCTTCATAAGTCCAGCCATCTTCATCCTTGAGGAGAACCCCGGGGAAATTGTGCTGGGCATAAAAGAGGTAAGAACCGAGACATGCCGCGATAATGAACGGAAGGACGAGGGAGAAGAAGACTCCTGCCCAGCCGAAAGTCACTGCGAGCAAGACAATCAACGCCGCGTGAACCACCAAAGCGATGGCACAATCGAAATGCTTTCGTGGATTCTCGAAGATCGGTTCGAGGCACATCGAAAACACGAACGAGGTCAAATATCCGGCCAGAATCGTCAATGGATGACGGCTGACTCGGTAGCGAATCCGAACCAGCAATGGCGAAGAACGATAGCGTTCCACCGTCATGGTCGGGAACGAACCCAAATCATTTCCGTGAAGCTTCGAATTATTCGCGTGATGCGAATCGTGTGAGTGCTTCCAGACACTACTGGGCGTCAGGGTAAGAATCCCCACCACCGTCATCAGACGGTCGGCGAGCTTCGACTTGGCCAGAATCGCCCGGTGCTGATGGTCATGAAAAATCACGAACACCCGGACAATCATCAACGCCGTCAAGACGCTGAAAGCGATCCGAAACGGGATGGCCCAGAACGGAAACGTCCCGACTACCGCCAGTGCCAGAATGAGTAGAGAGGAAATTACGGCAAACCAACTCTTCGAAGGAATGTCCCTCGCAAACTGAGCAGTAGCCCGTGAGATCTTCTTCCCGCCTGTGGGCGCCGTCTTACCGGCTTCCTGAACGAGCGGAGTTTCGATGTGACCCTCCGGGGCGGGGATTGGCATCTGAATTGAAGATCCACTCATCCTCTCGCCTTCCGTTTGGCTCCTGCCGGTCCACGACTTCCTTGAGCTGCCCCGCTGCGGCCTCGGCCGCCTCCGGGGAAACCACCACCACCCGAACGATCACCGCGTCCGCCACGTCCGTAAGGGCGCTTGCGGCGACCACCGCCACCCTGTCCGCGGCCTTTACCGCCACCGGATTTACTCTTCGGCATTCCTTCGTAATGGAAAGGTTGATCCCGCTCCAAATCGATTTCCTTACCGAGGTGTCGTTCGATCTGGAACAACTCTGAGGTCGTTCCTTCATCGCAGAAGCTGATTGCGCGACCTGAGGTCTCCGCACGGGCGGTCCGTCCAATCCGGTGCACGTAGGTGTCAGCTTCATTCGGCAAATCAAAATTCACGACCAGACCGATGTCTTTCACATCGATTCCCCGGGCAGCCACATCGGTGGCGACCAGGACCGATACGCGGCCATCGCGGAAACGATCCAACGCCTTTTGACGGGCCGCTTGGGTCTTGTTCCCGTGAATCGCCTCACTGACGATTCCGAAGCCTTTGAGCTTCTTGGAAAGTTTGTCGCACCCGTGCTTGGTCCGGCTAAAAACGAGAGTCCGCAGATCCGAGGGAGAGCCGTCTTGCTCTGTCAGGTAATACTGCAAGAGTGGAAGCTTATCCTCGACCCGCACGTGGCAGACCTTCTGGTCGATCCGTTCGACAACCGGCTTACCGGGATCAATGCGGATTTCCACAGGATCATTGATGAAGCGATCGGCAACCGAGCGGACTTGGCCATTCAGGGTTGCCGTGAAAAGAGCCGTCTGGCGCTCACTGGGCATCATTGCCGCGATTTTCTTCACGTCGTGGACAAATCCCATGTCGAGCATCCGATCCACTTCGTCGAGGACGAGGAATTCAACCCGCTGCAGATCGACGTGGCCTTGATTGATCAGGTCGAGCAATCGACCAGGAGTGGCGACGAGAATGTCGACCCCGCGGCGCATGGCGTTGACCTGTGGTTTCTGGCTCACGCCTCCATATATCAGGCAGTGACGCAATTTCAGGTATTTCCCGTACTTCGAGAAGCTCTCGCCTACTTGAACCGCCAACTCGCGAGTCGGGGTCAGGACCAGAGCGCGGGCGCAATTGGCCACCGGACGGTCCGGACTTTGGGACATGTGGTGAAGAATCGGCAGCGCAAAAGCGGCCGTTTTCCCCGTCCCCGTCTGGGCACATCCAATAATGTCCCGGCCTTCCAGTTGCGGCGGAAGCGCCTGTTCCTGGATCGGAGAAGGAGTGTCGTAGCTGAGATCGCGCAATGCACGTTGAATCGGCTCCGCCAATGGCAAAGCCGAGAATGGTGTAGTAGTCATGTCTTGGGTGGGGCCTCGAAGGGGCCTCCTGAGATTCGATGAGATTTGGTTGTAAAACCCTCAGCAATCTCTCATCGATCAAGACCGGTCAGGGGAACCCGAATGACAACATTCGAGCGGGACGAGTGTCCCATCAGAAACTCGGAAAATGACAGTGGTTCTGTCAAAGGCAAGGGCAATCGCACGAAAATCGATACACAGTCTCAATGACCCGACTCCGCCCTCTCAGGGTGGCATTCAACCGCTCCCGAGAGGTTCGCCCTCAAAAATTCAGGAGATGCTCTCCCCTCTCTCGAACGGCTTACGAGCGAGATAACTACGCCCGATCCCACTGAGCCATATGGACCAGAGGAAAACCAGCGGCGCCACCGTCTCCAACCCCTCCTCCAAAGCTTGCAGGTGATCGACCCAACCTTGACTGAGCGTGATGTCAAAGAGGTTGTTCAACTCAGCCGGAAGCCGATCAAGACACTTGCTCGCAACAAGAAGAACGCCGGTGGCGAAAAGCCATAGAGCTGACCGGGAACTCCACCCGCCTTCAAAAAACAAAAACCGGATTGCCGCGTAGAAGGCGTAAACCATCCCGGCGATGAGAATCAGAACAATCAGTCCTGCGATCAGACGTTCCATCAACGGGGCCGAAGAATCCAGATAGAAATTGATCTTCAGCGCCCCTTGCGTGGTAAATTTCTTGTGCCAGTCCGCTTCCCGTGCCGCCAAAGCCAGACTCAACAAAGCAAACGAAACAGCCCGGAAACCCAAAGGACGCACGCGAACAAAAATCAAAACCGCCCCCGCAATCCATCCGTAGAACGAAAGGGTCTCAAAGAACCCATCCTCCGCAAACATCCGCTGGAAGGCATCTGCCGACAACACAATCGGAGCAATCACCAAGAAGCCCAACAGAACCGCCAGAATCGCAAGAAAGATCCGGTCCCCCGGAGATAGTCGAATCGCCATCGACAAAATGTTTCAGAAATTTTGCGTCCGGTAAATCGGAATCCAATGTCCGCCGAGCCAAGCCCTACCCCACTGGTAAGCTCCCCAGTGGCCGAATTAAGAAACCAGGTTACTTATTAATTGACATCATCAAACCTATTCTCGCTTAGGTTCAGTCCTGAGACGCCAATCAGTATTCGAGCGCGAACATCGCGTGATGATCCATCGAGTCGAGCCGGAAGGTCACGGTCTCGGGACTGATTCCTGCCTCAATGTCTCTTCCTTCGGGGACCGAAATCACTCGCTTCACTGACTTGGGAAGGCGCACGGTGACTCCAAGATTGTGAAGGGGTCGGACGTCTTCAATTACTTCATAGCCATTCAGTTTCCCCCCCAAGGTGCCTCCATGGAGAGTGACAGCCCCTCCCCGATTGATGGTGCAGCCATTGAGAAGGTGAAGGATATAGCGATTTTCCGTCTCTTGATGAGTAAGGACAACGCGTGCGGTCGAGGGGAAATTCTCGACGGACACGCTTCGGCCTCCGTCCAAGAGAAGATCCAGATGCTTTCCAATAAGCTGCCGCAGGGCGACCTGGCCGGTTCCGCGGTAGATCGAGAAAACCGGGTGCGCCATGTAGAGGATATTGCCTTTCTTCGATCCGGTGGAGAATTCCGACGGCTCCGGCTTCGGTGGGGTGTGCTGGTGACTGCAAAAGTGGTCCCACTCGCGATTGAAATACGGCTCGTAAACTTCGCCGAGGGATTCGCCATCGGTCATTTTCAGACGACGGGATTGCCCGTACATCACCATAGGCTGGTTGACGAAATCCGCCCGCAAATCTTTTCGGGGTAGCGAATAATCCGGCTGGAAGGGAGAGATCTCCGAAACCGAGGCACCGATATCAAACAAACATCCCGATTCAGAATCCACGGCGCTATCGTGCGACAAGAAGAGTTTCCCGCCCGCCTCCAGATAGGAGCGGAGCTTTCTCTCGAGCGCTTCGTCGACCGACACGTCATCGGGCAACACAAGCATTTGGTAGGGAGAAAAATCCATATCGACGTCGATCACGTCGAAGAGCTGGTGTTCCTCCAATAAAACACGGGCAGCCCCGATATCGGATGCGGTCTCCCGTTCCGAATTGAGGAAAGCCTCCTTGCCTCGGACTGAAAGGCTCGAGAGCAAGGCGATGTCAGCCACATTGCGGGCACCTCGGGCGTAGGACTCTTTCTCAGCCACTTCGCGATAAGCCTCGCCGACGATCTCGTAGGTGGATTCGTCAATTTCCCCCGTCGGGTGCAACTGGTCCCCGACGCTGCAACGGGCGCCATAGGCCAACATGGCACAACACTCGTATCGCAAGGCGTTTGGATGCTTATATCCACCAAACTCGCCCCAAGTAGAATGGAATTTTCCCGTCATCCCCAAATAGTCGAAATCCAACTGGTGAGCATATTTCGCGAGGAAGGGGAAATGGTCATAGCCCCAGCCTCCGGTAGGGAGACTTTCCAACTCCAAATGGCTGAAAAAGGGAAGAATCTCTCGGAATCCCGGAGTGATATTCCCACTGTTGTGAAAAACGGGCATCTCGGGCTGGAGACGTCGGACCGTCTCCGTCGTCCGCTGGTAATACTTCATCAGCGCATCGTACCGGGACTGCAGGCGATCTTCGGGATTCTTCGGATCGAGCCCTTTCTCCTGCATGTGCTGGAGAGCCCACATCGAGCAGTCCTCTCCTTGGTTGATGATGTCGTAAAAAATACCATCCGCATCCGGGAACAGCTCCACGACCTCCTCCGTCAGTTCACAGAGGTAATCCAGGTAGGGGGAATGGAAACTGAGCATTTTGAAACCCGCCACGATATTACTCTTCGACCAACCGGTGAACTGTCCGTCGGGGCCGATCTCCCGCCAACCGGGATTTTCGTCCGCAGCCAGGTTATTCACCCCAGCTGTCAGGTAGATGGGCACATTGATTCCGATTTCCTTACAGGCATCGAACTGAGCCCTTAAGAGGTCAAAATTGAGCCCTGGATGACGCTTTCCCACCTTCCCGTCGTAGTAGGCCCAGCCGTGGTGGCAGACTGCAAAGGTCGTCACGCTGTCCACCTCCGCCCGCTTCAGGGTTTCCTGATACTTTTTCTTATCGAATCGTGATCCGATGCCGGGAATCGCTCCAGAGGTGTGAAAATCGAGGTGAATCTGACGGTAGCGGAGTGGATTAGACATACCCGAATTCTTAGTGGTCAATTTCCCCGAGGAAAGCGGATTCGGTTGTCATAAACCGGACTTTACTGGTAATTTTTCACCAACCAGACCATGACTCGCGATTCCCTCAACTCCCTCCTACTCACCCCACCCCAACCGAGCACCATTTCCCGTGCAATTCACGGACTCGGAGGGGTGACCACGGAGACGTTTCTTCTACCTGATCAGTGGATGCTGCATTTCTACCACTATTCTGGGCGGGTGCGCATCCGCGACCATGAGTTCTCTCTCCATCCAGGGTGCGCAACTCTCATTCCCCCAGCGACGCAAATCGTATTCTGCTACGAGGGAGAATCGCCCCATCTCTACTCTCATTTTTACCTTCCCCCCGGATCCGATCCCGCCCCCTATTATTGGCCAGCGGACCCTCGAGTCTCCGCCCTCGAAGACCTACTGGAGGGAGCCCTTACGTTCCATCGGACCCATTCCCGCCGAGCCGCCGCCCGGCTCTGGGAGGTACTTCTAGGCCTCTCCTCACTACTCGACGGCGGATCGGCCGACTCCCAGTCCCAGGAAAAGCTCGACGAATGTCTCCGGCTGATGAACGCGACGACCTCGACCACTCTCCCCATCGCCGAACTGGCGGACGAAGTCGGTCTCTCCCAAAATCAACTCACCCGGCTTTTTCGCTCGGAACTGGGCTGCACTCCGGTCAGCTATCGCCGCGAACTCAAGATGGACCGGGCCTGCCTCCTCTTACGTCACTCGGATCTTCCGGTGAAAGCGATTGCCTGCAGCGTCGGAATCCCCGATTTGCAGGCCTTCAATAAAACCTTTCGCAAGAGCCGAGGAGTCAGCCCGCGTCAATATCGCGCCGATCCGGAAGGCCCGCTTATTTTTTCACAGTGAAGTTTGCGGAAGAGTCAGGAGGAAGGTAACCGAATCCTCTTCTCCGCTTTCCAGAACAAGGTCTCCTCCCTGAGCCCGGGCAAACTCGCGGGAGAGACTGAGTCCGAGTCCTAAGCCCGCACTCCCATTTTGGCCGGAGCGGGAAGAATCCCCCCGGGTAAATCGATCAAAGATTTCGGCCCGTAAACTTTCCTCAATCGCGGGTCCTGTATTCCTGACACGCAGTTCTACCTTCCCTGCCCCGCAGTCCAGACGGACGTCAACCGTTCCTCCAGCATGATTGTAGTTCACGGCGTTACTCAACAAATTCAAGACGATCTGGCGCACAAGCGAGGGATCACACAAAGCCCGGATCGATTGTCCGGCTTCCCATTCGAAGCGGATGCTCGGAAAGGCCTCGATCATTTCTTCGATCAAGGCCCTCACTACCTCAGAGAGATCCGTTTCGATACGGTCCGGCCGCAAGCCGCCGCCATCAATTCTCGCCAAGAGATGGAGCTTGCGCACGATCTCTCCCAATCGCCCCAATTCGTCGGATACCTCTCCGAGCCGTTGCTGATCCTCAGAACCATCCTCGGCCTCCGCGACAGCGTCATCGACTTTGGCGGTCAGAATGGTCAAGGGGGTATTCAGCTCGTGCGCCGCGTCCTGCCCAAATCGGCGAGCCTGCCCGAAACTCTTCTCAAGACGCTCCAACATTCCGTTGAACACCTCGATCAACTCCCGAAACTCCCGCTCCATCCCCTCACCCGAGATCCGGTGGGACAGATCATCTGCGGTCGTCGAAGCAGCTACCCGTGTCAGCTTGCGAATCGGAGCGATGGCCCTCGACGAAAAGAACCACGCACAGAGAGCAACCAACCCCAAAGCCACCGGAGATGCTAGTCCGAAGACCACGAATAGACGCCTCATCTGCGGTCGGTGAATGGCATCCGGCACGGCAAGCACCACTGCACCGTGATCGGCAGCAACACCGGCAAACAACCAGCCTCTTGGCAGCTCTCCGCCTCGAAAAACAGGAACTCGATTTCGCTCAATCGAGGGATCTTGATCCCGGCGCCCAAGCCTTCCAGGCCCCTCTTCAAACCTATTGTTCCCCCCGGGCCTAGCCGGGCCCTTCGCCAAGAGGGGGATTAGACGATCCAAAATCTCAGTATCCTCAATGGGCCAGTCCGGGCCCAGATTCCAGCCTCCCCCCGGTCGATAAACCGCATACTCCGCACCGAACTCTTCCAAACGCCCCAGCACTTTTCCGGCGAAACGACTCTCCCTCGGCGTCAAATCCGAACCAGAAAACCGCATGATGACAGGAGCCGTCCGCATCAAGGCCCCGCGAAGATCACGCTCTAAATTCCTCCTGAGCTCCCGTTGATAGAATCCCAACGCAACCAGAGCGAACCCGAGCAAGCCCACCGCAGCAACCACAGTCGAAAAAAGGACCATCCGCGTCCGGAACGAACCTCGGCTCTGTCGCCTCCCGCTCATTCCCTGAAACGGTATCCCACGCCGCGCACGGTTTCGATAAAGTCACGAGAGGGCTCGCCGAGATGCTGTCGTAATCGCTTCACGTATACATCAACGAGGTTCGTCTGCGGGTCGAAATCGTAATCCCAGACTCGATCAAGGATCTGGGTCCGGGTGAAAACTCGACCCGGTGATCGGACGAGCATTTCCAGCAAAGAGAACTCACGAGCCGTCAACTCAAGCTTCTCTCCTAAGACCAAAACTTCCCGCGTCGCCACATTGATGCGGACGGGTCCCGCCTCGACGACATTTAGATGGTCCCCCTGCGAACGCCGACACACCGCTCGCAGCCGGGCGATGAGTTCATCAATATGAAAAGGCTTGGGAAGATAATCGTCAGCGCCGAGGTTCAGCCCTTCCACCCGTTCACCCCACTCGCCTCTAGCCGAGAGAACGACAACCGAAAGGTTGTTCCCTTCGCGCCGCAAGGATTTCAACAGGCTCAGTCCATCACGGCCCGGCAGCATGATATCGAGAATCGCCCCATCATAACTGCGCGTCTGCAGAAGTTGGTAGGCCTCATTCCCTTCCCCGACTGGATCCACGACAAAACCATTTTCCCGGAGAGCCTTGGTTACCCATTCCCGGATCTTGATCTCATCTTCCACCAGTAGAATTTTCACGAACAATTCCTATCACGCGCCCGGTGCTTCGGCAATCCAAGGCATCTCCTTCTTCATGACAATTTATTCATCCAACCATGCCCGGAATGTTCATGGAGTCATGATTTAATGATCTCCGAATTCAGCGGATGATCCGCCGAAATCCATCAACCAAAAGGAAAACCATGAAATCCAAATTGCTTCTCATCCCCATCCTCTCTGCCTCACTCATCGGAACTCTTTTCGCCCAACAGGGCCCACAACCAGGCGGAGGGCCTGGGCAGAAAGGAAGATCCGGTCCCCCGAGTCCGGAACAAATGCTCGAGCACTTCGACGCGAATGAAGATGGCGTTATCGACTTGGAGGAAATTGAGGTAGTATTTGCCGAAAAGCAGGATCGTATGCAAAAGCGGCAGGAAAAGCGAAATACGCAAGGCTCCGCGGACGCCAATTCCAAAGGACAGAAGCGCGACGGCTCCAAGATGGCCGTGGTCATCGTCGAAAAGTTTGATTCCGACGGAGATGGACTCCTCAGCGCCGAAGAGCTGCAAAAGTTCTTGGTCAAATCCCACCAAAAACGCATGGGCGGTCAGAATGGACCCCGAGGTCCGCAGGAATAAATCCAGCCTCTCTCGAGTCTATCCGGGATCCGGTCCTTTCAGGGCCGGATCTTTTTTTTCTCGAACGATCAGAGAGAAAGTTAATCCATCTGATCCGGGAACCGTTGGAAGAGAACGACCGGAACCTGCGCGAGAACAAGAAAGATCAAGGTGCCGGACCACGCCGGAAGCCCCAGTTCGCCACCAAGGGCCTCGACGGCACGGGCTTCGAAGAGGACGCCAATGACCCGAAGAAAAACGAAAGCCACACAGACGATCAACAAAACCAGGAAAGCCTTGGTCCAGAGCCGCGGAAACTTTTGCCCGATCTTCTGAAACGGCAATAACAGGATCAGCCCGAGCAAAATCTCAAGACCCGCTCTCACCCGAAAAAACCACGGAGGATCAAAGGGGGGCGAGTTCAGATCGCGAATCGCCCCGAAGAGAAGAATCCCCACCAACGGGATCGCGAGCCAGCGGAGCCAGCGCAGGATCTTCAGTTTGGTGTCCGCCCCTTGGCTCTCGTCATTCATCCAAGGATCAGATGGCGTTCGCAGTGCCTTGATCCTGGGAAGGCTCGGACGATTCAGAAGTTCCCGTTTCGTTCGATGATTCAGAATTTTCAGTGGATTCCGCGGCCGCGTCTGCAGATCCTTCGCCACTATCTTCTTCCTGAGCCTCAGTCGCCTCGCCTGTCGCTTCAGCTTCCGGGGCGGCCGATACTGTTTCCAGAGGTGCCAATGCCAGGAGCTCATCCGCTGTCCAAGGAGAACCGCGTCCACCGTGCAAGGAACGGGCCTCGGCAACTTGCTCCTCGGAGATCGGTTCTGCTTGGTTACCCCAAGCCTGACGAACATACGTCAGCACGGCGCCGATATCACGGTCGCTCAAAAGATCGCCAAAGGCTGGCATCACATTCCCGTCATATACGTTCCCCTTGACCTCGATCGGACCACTCAAGCCGTTCAGCAAGATGGAAGCAGGGATCACACGGGTGTCGGTGACCCAGGATGAACCTGCCAACGGAGGATAAGTGCCCGGCAGGCCTTCCCCATTCGACTGGTGGCACTGGGCACATTTTTGCGAAAATACCCGCTCTCCCCGTGCAATCGGGTCAAACGCTGGCTTCGAAGAGGCTTGTGCTGCCGTAGCCGGATCATAATTCGGATCGTAAACGAACGCACTGAATCCAGCGGAGTGCTTCCCAAGATACAGTCCGGAGATGAAAACCACGATCGCGAAAAGAAAAAGGAGAGCAATCGGCAACGGGGGAAAACCCTCCTGCGGCTCCTCCTTTTCACGCATTAACTGGGCGTGGACCTTCTGAACTTCCGGGTCAGAAAGAGGGCTCTGATCGGAACGTGGATGATTGCTGAGTGGAGATGGGAGGTCTTCCATGCCGGATGACAAATAAAATCGATTAGTCTTTTAAGAATAGAAAGTTGCCAAGATAGGACAATCAAATCAATTATGCCCACCATAAAATCTTCTACCCTCCTCAATTCTTCTCAACTCCACTCTCTCAACTCAGTCTTATGATAGGACTTCCGTTTCTACGGTTGATGCTGATTTGCATGACACTGCTCCTTTTCGGGTGCAATTTTGATGCGCGTCAATCTTTTATCGATCCCAAAGGGGTCGTCGCTCAAAACCAATACGATCTGTTCCTCCTTACGGTATGGGTCACTGGATTGATCTTCGCCCTCGTCGGCGGCGCCCTCCTCTGGACGGTCTGGCGCTACCGCGAGAAGAAGACCGACGATCTGAACAGCCTCCCTTCGCAGTCTCATGGGAATCCTCTCATTGAGATTGGGTTGATTGGCGTCTCGGTCGCGCTCCTCGTCGTAATCGCGGTCCCGACCCTCCAGCAGATCTGGTACACCAACGAGATGCCCGAAGACCCGGAAAGCAATCTCGGAGCTTGGTTCGATGGAGAGACCGCGGAAGACACCGACGATGAACCGCTCATCATCGAAGCCCGCGGCTGGCAGTGGTGGTTCTCCTTCGATTACCCGCAACTCGGGATCGTTACCGGAAACGAGTTCGCAATCCCCGAAGGCAAGACCGTCCGCATTGAGCTCCGCGGCGAGGATGTCATCCACTCATTCTGGTTGCCGAAAATCGCTGGCAAGGTCGATATGATCCCCGGCCGCAACAATTTCATGTGGGTCCGCGCAGACGAGCCCGGGTACTATTATGGGCAATGCGCGGAATATTGCGGGGAATCCCACGCCTACATGCAGTTCCGCGCCAGGGTTCTCCCGGAGAAGGAATTCGAAGAGTGGGTCGCTCAGCGCCGCCAAACGCCTCCTCCCCCTGCGACTGAAAGCTGGGAAGAGTTCGTCACCCTCTCGGCCAATGACCCCGAGGCCCTGCCGGATACCGACACCGTCAAAGGCGCCCGCCTCTTCTTCGGAAAAGGCACCTGTGTTCAGTGCCACTCCATCGACGGGACTTTTGCCGCGGGGAAACTCGGCCCCAACCTGACCCACGTCGCCGACAATGGCTCCATCGCCGCCGGCTGGCTGGAAAACATCAATCCGGACGGCTCCATCAACCGGGAAGAGCAATTGCAGAATTTTTATGAATGGGTTCGCCGCTCCGAGGACATCAAACCCGGGAACCTCATGTACCACGATCCCAACGGCCTCCAAAACGTGGATCTCACCGACGAAGAGGTGCACCAAATCGCCACCTTCCTCCAAACTCTCCGCTGATCTCTCTCCATGGCTCTCTCCACTACCACTACTCACACACCTCCCGACAAAGCCGATCCCCACTCGTCCGATTCGGATGCACCCGCGCGCAGCCACCTCGGCCTCGTGCGGCCCGACCATTCGACCGGGTTGAAAGACTGGTTGACCACCGTCGATCACAAAAAGATTGGGGCCATGTATGCCATCTTCGCACTGGCCTTCCTGGTCTTCGGAGGAATCGAGGCCCTCTTCATTCGCGCCCAACTGGCTGTCTCGGAGAACAACCTCGTCTCCGCCGAAACCTATAATCAACTCTTCACCATGCACGGCACGACGATGGTCTTCCTCGCCGTCATGCCCCTGAGTTCCGCATTCTTTAATTTCCTGGTTCCTCTGCAAATTGGTGCCCGCGATGTCGCCTTTCCCCGATTGAATGCGTTCAGTCTCTGGACCTTCGTCGCCGGGGCCCTCGTGGTCAATCTGAGCTGGCTCTTCCAGGCGGCCCATGCCTTTGGATGGTTCACCCCCGCCAACGGGATGAGCGATATCGTCCCTTCCGCAGGGTGGTTCGGATACGCCCCGCTCACAGGCGACCAATACACCGGGATCGGAACCGACTTCTGGATCTTCGGACTCCAGGTTCTCGGGATCGCTTCCATCGCCGCCGCCCTGAACTTCATCGTCACCATCATCAACTTCCGAGCCCCCGGAATGAAAATGATGCGCCTCCCGGTCTTCATTTGGATGACCCTGATCACCTCGATCCTCATCATCTTCGCGTTCCCTCCGATCACCGTCGCTCTGGGAGAGCTGATGTTTGACCGAACCTTCGGTGCCAACTTTTTCCGGGTCGAAGAAGGCGGTCAGCCGATTCTCTGGCAGCACCTCTTCTGGGTTTTCGGTCATCCGGAGGTCTACATTTTGATCCTACCGGCGATGGGTATCATCTCGGAAATTCTTCCCGTTTTCTCCCGAAAACCCCTCTTCGGTTACTCGCTGATCGTTTTCTCCGGTGCCGTCATCGGCTTCCTCGGCTTTGCGGTCTGGAGCCACCACATGTTTACCACTGGGCTGGGTAAGGTCGCCACCGCCGCCTTCTCCCTCCTAACCATGGCCATTGCCGTCCCTACCGGGGTCAAGATTTTCAACTGGATCGGCACTCTCTGGGGAGGACGCATCAAATTCTCCGTTCCCATGATCCTGTCACTCGGGTTCATCTGGATGTTTATGATGGGTGGATTCTCCGGGATCATGCACTCCTCGGCGCCCTCGGACGCCCAACAGCAGGATTCCTACTTCGTCGTCGCCCACTTCCACTACGTTCTCATTGGTGGGAGCATCCTCTCCCTTCTCGCCGGGATCTACTTCTGGCTGCCTAAGATGAGCGGCAAGATGTGGTATGGCAAATTGGGCTACTGGGTCTCGGGGATCGTCATCGTCGGGCTCAACGTAACCTTCTTCCCCATGCACTTCCTCGGGATGATCGGAATGCCTCGCCGCACCCATACCTACCTGGAGGGGACTGGCTGGCAGCCCATGAATCTGGTCTGCACAATCGGCGCCTTCACTCTGGCTATCGGAATTTTTCTCTTCCTCTGGGATGTTATTCGCACCCTCCGCAACGGAAAACCCGCAGGCGACGATCCGTGGGATGGGCGCACCTTGGAATGGACGATTTCTTCTCCTCCACCTTCTTACAATTTTGCCCGCACGCCTATCGTTCACTCACGGGATGCGCTCTGGGCCCACAAGCACGGGCGGGCCAATCTCCGGATTGGATCGGTCGAAGCGGATCCTCACGGGATTCACATGCCCAGCCAATCGTGGTTCCCCCTCTTAGCCTCGTCGGGCTTCCTCATTCTCGGTCTGAGCATGGCCCTTAGACAGGCGGGCGTTCCGTTCTGTGGCTATATCGCAATTGGAGGGCTAGGCATCACCATCCTGGGAATCTATCTCTGGGCCCTTGAAGGTCCAGGCGGCTATCACGTCAAACCGGAGGCAGCCAAATGAGTCACGCTTCAGACACAACCCTCCCGGTGGAACACATTCCGACCGGCCTCAACAGCAAAAAGCTCATCATGTGGCTTTTTCTGGCCTCGGACTGCATGTTCTTTGGCACCCTGATCACCACTCACCTCGTCTATCGCAAAATCTACGAGAACATCGGGGTCGATCCGATTAAGATCTTCGACATTGAGCTCACCACTGCCAGCAGCTTCATCCTCCTGATGAGCTCCCTCTTTATGGCCCTCGCCGTCTCGGCGATTCACAAAGGAGAGATCAAATCCTTCCGCTGGAACCTCATCGGTGTGATCATCTTTGGATCTCTCTTCCTCTGCGGACAAGTCTACGAATTTAACCACTTCGTCCACCATTCGGGACTCACCCTCTCCTCGGGCACCTTCGGCTCGACCTTCTACCTGATGACCGGGACCCACGGGGTTCACGTCGCCATGGGGGTTCTCTGGTTGATTTCCTGGTTCTTTTATTCGTTCTCGCCACGATTCAACGCCCACGAGAATGCCATCGACGTCGAAACAGCCGGACTCTACTGGCACTTCGTCGACATCATCTGGATCGTGATCTTCACCGCGGTCTACCTCATCGAATACGTCTGATCCAAACGACCATGTCTCATCCCGCAGATCCCAGTATTGACCAAGAGTTCCTCCTCTCGGAACAGAAGAAGTACTTCACCTTCATGAACCTCGCGTTCTTGATGACCGCCCTGACGGGAATCGAGCTCGTGATCATCTTCCTGCCCTTTCCGGGCTCCGTCCTCATCTTCGGATCACTTGTTTTCCTCTCCCTGATCAAATTTGTCGGCGTCATTTTCTGGTTCATGCACCTGATCTATGACGGCAAACTGCTGACCGTCATCTTCCTCTTTGGCATGGCCTTGGCCGCCGGCACCTCCGCCGCCCTTCTCCTTATATTCAGCGAAGACCGCATCGACAAATCCCTCCCTTTCTATGAGGACGGGAAAATTGCCCATGAGGAAGGCGCGTCCGGGCACTGATTCGAAAGAAGACCGAAAATCCGCTCCCAGGATCGAACGAAGGGGACCCAGACGCCCATTTCGCTCACTTATTTTCGACTGCTGGCCTTGCCAATGCGTAGGACCATTGCGAACCTGCGTGCGGATCCATGAATATCATCTTTCGAGTCTCAAACTATCTCTTTCGTTACCCGTGGCTATTTGCGGCCACCCTCGGCCTCGCTATCGGAACCGCCGTTTTGGCGATCTCGGTTCCGAAGATCATCCAATACATTGTCGATAACTACATCGCCGCCAAGGAGTCCAACATGCTCCTTCTCGGGGTCGGCGTCATCATGGTGGTCTATATATTTCGGGAACTCCTCAACTGTTTCCGCATCCGGCTCAACAACATCCTCGAGCAAAAAGTCCTCCTCGACCTCCGCCAGGACCTCCACAACAAACTGCTCGCCCTCCCCATCAGCTTCTTCGACCAGCGGAAGAGCGGCGACGTCGCTTCAAGAGTCATCGACGACGTCACCGAAGTCGAACGCGCCCTGCTCGATGGCACGGAACAGGGATCCGTCGCCGTGCTGACCATCTTCGGAATCACCATTTTCCTCTTCACCATGCAACCCCTGCTTGCAGCGCTGGTGTTGGTTCCCATCCCTATTCTCTTCATCCTCGCCTACCGCCACGCCAAATACACCCGGAAAAACTGGCGCCAAGTGCGAGACAGCTCCGGCCTCCTCAACAGCCTCCTCGTCGAAGACATCCAAGGAAACCGCCTCATCCAGAGTTTCAATCTCACCCAGCGCGAAACCGAACGCTTTCGGGATCAATCCCTCGACCTCCGAAAAAAGACCCTGAAGGCCATGTTTCGCTATTCGCGCTACATTTCCTCCGTCCAATTCATCTCCAGCTTGGGCGTCATTGCCGTCGTCGGAATCGGCGGCTGGATGGTGATTCAGGAAAAACTCACCATGGGGCAGTTCATCGCCTTCAACGTCTACTGCACCATGCTCTACCAGCCGATTTTCCAGCTCAATTCGCTGAATCACATGATCTCGGCCGGAAAAGCAGCGGGTGAACGCGTCTTCGAAGTCCTCGACCACCCCGTCGACATTGAGAACTCCCCCAACCCAGTCTCCTTCCCGAGCCCTCCAGTTTCGGTGACCTTCGATCACGTCGAGTTTTCCTACGCCGACCGCAGCCCGGTTCTCCACGATTTCGAACTCACCCTCCCCTCCGGCAAAGTGACCGCCATTGTCGGCCACACCGGAGCCGGGAAGAGCACCATCGCCAACCTCATTCTCCGCTACTACGACGTTTCCGCCGGAAGCGTCCGCCTGAATGATACCGATGTCCGCAACATCGAACTGGGATCCCTTCGCAGCCAAATCGGAGTAGTCGCTCAAGACCCCTTCCTCTTCGATGCCACCGTCCGCGACAATCTCCTCCTAGCCCGAATCGAAGCCACCGAAACCGAAATCTGGGAAGCCCTCGAAGGCGCCTCAGCCGCCGATTTCGTCCGCCGCCTCCCCGACGGTCTGGAAACCCTCATCGGCGAAAGAGGAATCCGCCTCAGCATGGGAGAAAAGCAACGCCTCACCATCGCCCGCGTCCTCCTCCGCAACCCTCCTCTAGTCATCCTCGACGAAGCCACCTCCAGCGTCGATACCATCACCGAAAAGCAAATTCAGGAAGCCCTCGACCACCTGGTCCAGCACCGAACGGTCCTCGTCATCGCCCACCGCCTCTCCACAGTCCGCCGCGCCGACCAAATCGTCGTAGTCGAACACGGGAGAATCCTCGAAAAAGGCACCCACGACGACCTCATCCAAAACGACGGTCACTACTCCAACCTCTGGCGTCACCAAACCGAACTCATCCCCTCCTAATAAGAAAATCCACCTTTTCCGTCCCAAGAATCCTTTAATTAAACCTGGTTAGTTTTATTTACACGAATATAATTTCCGTATGTTATTCTAGGTATGAGACGTAAACGCCTAGTCTTCAAAGATCGCACGACTTACCACCACTTGATGAGCCGAACGGTGAATGGGGAGGCTTGGTTTGGGGATCGAGAGAAAGAGCAGCTGCGGAAAATGATTCATCAGGTTGCTGAATTTTCGGGAATTCGGGTGATTACTTATGCGGTGATGAAAAATCACTTTCATCTGATGGTGGAAGTTCCTGGAGAAGCTGAGGTTACGGATGCTGAAATCGTTCGTCGATATCGCGCTCTATACCCGAAACCCACCCCTTGGCAGCCGATGCGGGCTGAGGTTCTTGAGAAAATTTTGCGGGAAGATCCTGTTGAGGCGGAGCCTCTTCGGAGAAGTCTTACCCGGCGGATGCACGATGTATCTTGGCTGATGAAAACCCTGAAACAGCGGTTTTCGCTTTGGTTCAACCGCAGCCGGGAAAGGTTTGGGCCGGTTTGGGCGGAGCGATATAAGAGCGTGCTGATTGAAGGAGATTTGAAGGCTCTGCGCACTGTCGCGGCTTACATCGACCTCAATCCAGTTCGGTCAGGGATTGTTGAAGATCCTAAAGATTATCGATTTAGCGGATATGGGGAAGCCCTCGGAGGGAGCCGTGTGGCTCGGGAGGGACTCGCGATTCTGGATCGGGATTTGGCTGGATATCGACAGACCTTGTATGGATCCGGGGCCGCTGCCAAAGAGGGTAAACGTAGCTTTGACCGCAAAACCGCACTCCGCATTCTCGAGAAGGAGAAAGGTTCACTCCCCCTCCCTGACCTTCTCCGGTGCCGGGTGCGCTATTTTACCGATGGTCTCGCTCTCGGCTCGCCGGAGTTTCTGGAAGAAGCGGCCTCGTCATTGAATCGGAACCGAAAGCGGAAAGCCCGCCCCCACTCGATTCATGGAGCCGACTTCGGAAATCTCTCGGTTCTCGCCGGATTGAAGAAAAACCTGTTCCAATAGTCTGTGACGCGTCTCCCATTGACCCAATCTCTTCGTTCTGGATTGGTAAATCCGCTCTTGCATCCACGGGAAAACCCTTCATTGTCCTCTGTTTTTCCCGATTCCAAACAACGATTAAGCCGTGAGAGACGACTACCTAAAAGCTGCACGCAAGAAAATTCCCGATCCGAACATCCTCGTTAACGTGGTTTCCCGCCGCGTGAAACAGTTGAAGAGCGGATTCAAACCCTTGGTGGAGTCGCTTGAGCGACTGGACCCAGAAGATATCGCCCTGCGCGAAATCATCGACGAGAAGATCACCTATCAACTTTTCGATCCAGAAGAAGAAAAGGTCTGAGGAATTTTAAACCCGAGCTCTTCCGAGAGGTCTAGTTTCTCACAAGCGGGGTAGCCCCGCTTTTTTTCTTCCCGGGTCGAGCGCATGAACGAACCGTGGCCCGCAGCAAGAAAAATACAGAACCCGTAGAAATCCGCAATCGACGCGCTTTTCACGACTACCATATCCACGACAAATTTGAGGCGGGATTGGTACTGCAGGGGACCGAGGTCAAATCGGTTCGCCTCGGCAAAGCCCAAATTCAGGAAGCCTTTGTCCGCTTCGACAAGGGGGAACCGTTCCTTTATCACGCCTACATTGACGAGTACAAATTCGGCAATGAGAACAACCACGCTCCCCGTCGTCCGCGGAAGCTCCTCCTCCACCAGAAGGAGATTCGCAAGCTCCACGACGCGATCCAGATGGGAGGAAAAACGGTCGTTCCCCTCAAACTCTACTTTCTCCGAGGCAATTTGAAGGCGCAGATCGCCATCGCTTCGGGGAAGAAACTCCACGACAAACGGGAAACTCTCAAAAAGAAGGAAGCGGATCGTGAGGCCAACCGGGCCGTTCGCGACTTTCAGCGTTACGGATAAATCCATGAACAAGAACTCGGTCGAACTCCGACTCCCGGCCTCCACTTCCAATTGCGGGCCGGGATTCGATACACTCAGCATCGGTCTTAAACTTTACAACTTCTGCCGTTTGACCCGGCGGGAGGATGATCAAATCCACGCGACCGGAGGAGACGCTAGCGGGATCGAGCAGATGGTGCAGAAAGCGGCGGACTACTTCTTCCGCACTACTCAAAATCCTCCGTTCGGCTTCGATTTCGATATCTGGGGCGAGATTCCTCCCGAACGCGGACTCGGCTCTAGTTCAACGGTCGTGGGAGGTGTATTCCTCGCGCTAAACCACCTCCACGAAGACCCTCTCGACATCCACGCCTGCGTTCGCGCACTGGCCCACTTGGACAACGCCCCGGACAATGTTTGCGCCCTAGTCCGCGGAGGATTCTGCATCTCCCGCGTCGATCCGAACACGAACGATTACGCCGACTCCTTTCGCTTTCCCATTGAAAAGGACCTCAGCCTAGTAGTCGCTTCGCCGGAGATCCGGGTCCGCACCCCCGACGCCCGCGCCGTCCTCCCCGACTCCCTTCCTTTCTCCGAAGTCATTTCGAGCATCAATGGTCTCGCCTACTTGGTGGCAGCGTTCGCCAAGGGCGATTACGAACGCCTCCGCGGGACGACCGCAGACCGCATCCATCAACCTTTCCGCCGGACGTTGAATCCCTTCGTCGACGAAGCGATTGCCGCCGGAGTCGAGGCAGGAGCGTATGCTGGATGGCTGAGCGGAAGCGGTTCCAGTGTCGTCTGCGCTTCTTCGGTGGAGCATGCACTTCCGGTCCGCGAGGCGATGGAGTCGATTTACCAGGCGAATGGGATCCCCTGCCGCATGCACAACCTCTCCGCCGACAACGAAGGCGCAGCTGTGTTGGAAAATGAGTAATCCTCTTGTGCAAGTAGCTCTCCGTTGCCCGGAAATCCCGCAAAACACTGGAAACGTCGGTAGGCTCTGCGCGATCACGGGCTCCCGCCTTCATCTAATCCACCCTCTCGGCTTCACCATTACGGATCGCCACCTCAAGCGCAGTGGCATGGACTACTGGCATTCGCTCGACCTCCACGAGCATGAAAATTGGCAGGCCTTCCGGAATGCCGAAAGCCATCGACGCACTTGGTTGTTTACGACCAAGGCAACCCGCACCTTCTGGGATGTCTCGTTTGCCGCAGGGGATATTCTCCTTTTTGGCAACGAGGGACACGGCTGCCCGGAAGAGGTTCACGAGGCGATCGGAGACGAGCACCGCATCCGCATCCCCCACCCGCGGAAAGGGCTGCGCTCGATCAACCTCGCCACCAGCGTGGGCATTGCCGTCTACGAAGCTCTGCGCCAGCTGCGAACGGACAACCCTACGGACTGAGTCGGGCAGTCGTCCAATCGCCCTTCTCGTCCTTCACATACTCAAAACGATCGTGTAGCCGACTGGGCCGACCCTGCCAAAATTCGAACCGACGCGGCTTCAGGCGAAAACCTCCCCAGAAATCCGGCAACGGAATCTCCCCTTCGCCGAACTTCCGTTTCATCTCCTCCAACTTCATTTCCAGAATCTTGCGGGAGGAAATGACCGAACTCTGGTCCGAGACCCACGCGCCCAAGCGACTTCCCCGTGGGCGACTGGAGAAATATTTCAACGACTGCAGCGTCGAGATCTTCTCGCAATCGCCTTCGACGATCAGCTGCCTTTCGAGCTGGATCCAAGGAAACAGAATCGAGGCCGCTGCATTTTCGGCGAGATGCTTCGCCTTCCGACTGCGGTAATTGGTGAAAAAGACCAGCCCTTTCTCGTCAAAGGCCTTGAGCAGAACCATCCGCTGCGAGGGGCGCCCCCTTTCATCCACCGTCGCGAGCGAGAGAGCGTTCGGCTCGTCGACTCCGGCCTCTCGAGCCTGCTCAAACCAGAGGCGAAACTGATCGATCGGCTTCGGGCATAGATCCTCCCGATTAAGACCCGCACGGGAATATTCGCGACGCAAAGATCCAATATCTTCCATTCTGCAGATCGTGGCAGAATCCCACCGAATGATCAAACCCACCGTTGCCATATCCCCATTTTCGAGTAGCTTCATTTCATGCGTTTCCACTCCCGATTCCTCGCGGCATCCATTCTCACCGCAATCACGATCCTTTCCTGCGGGAGTCTTCAGGCCGAGGTGAAGCCGGATGCGGAGGTAAAATCGTTCACGTTTCGGAAATTTAACGATCAAGGCCTCCGGATCTGGGACCTTTCCGGACAGGAAGCGGTTTTCGTCAATGACAATGTCCTTCGCATCATCGAGATGCAGCTCGACATCACCTCAACCAAAGATCAGGAAGAGACGAGGTTGAGAAGTCCCAACGCCCAAATTTACGTCGAAGACAATATGGCAACCGGCGACGGTTTCCTCTATGTTCAAGGGAACGGCTTCAACGCCGAAGGAAAGGATTGGGAATGGCGCGGAAGGGAACGGAGAATCGAGATCAACGACGGGGCCAAGGTTACGTTTGACGACGCGATTCGACGGATCCTTAAATAATCGGAAACCAATCCTCCGCTCATGCGACTCTTCCTCGTCCTCATCCCTCTCCTCTCCTTCTCACCGACTCTCTTTTCCAATACGGCGGCAACAGAGCCCGTCCCCTCGGCGAACGAATCCGAAAGTGTCGAAGCAACCTCCGCCGCGGCTGCTCAAAAAACGGTGATCACCAGTGATCGCCTCGACGTGATCAATACCGAAAAAGGCAATCAGTTCATATTCTCCGGATCCGTCGTCATCCATGGCGAAGACTTTATCGCCGAATGTGACCGCATGGAGGTCCGCACCGATTCCTCCGGCAAGAACGATTTCGGAGCCATCTCGGTGATCGAGGCAACCGGGAACGTCGTCATCCAGCAGGGGGACCGAATCGCCTCCGCAGGGCGGGCCCTGATTCACCCCACTTCGGACGAAGTCATCCTTGAGGATAACCCGAAGGTGAAAGACGGTCGAGGAGCCGTCTCCGGATACCGGATGATCCTCCACGGAGCCGATCGTAAAATCTCCGTCGAGCCCGGGCCAGACGGGGAGCAACCTCGCGTGGAACTCCCCTCTCTCGAATCCATTCGTGATATCAGCAACGATGAATGAATCACCCTCTATTCCTTCGATTCGCACGGAGGGCCTAACTCGGGACTTTGGAAAACGGCGCGTCGTCAATGACGTGGCCCTATCCGTCAATGCCGGAGAAATTGTCGGCCTCCTCGGACCCAATGGGGCGGGCAAGACCACGACCTTCTACATGATTGTCGGACTTATTGAGCCCACCCGGGGAAGAATCCACCTGCGCGAGCAAAACGTCACTAAGCTCCCCATGTATCGCCGGGCCCGCCAAGGCATAGGATATCTTCCCCAGGAAGCATCGGTTTTCCGAAAGATGACGGTGCGCAACAACATCATCTCGGTGCTCGAGACTCTCAAGATCCCCAGAAAGGAACGGGAAGAGTCAGCCGACGAGAAGTTGGCCCAGTTCGGTCTGGAAAAGATCGCCCACCAGAAAGCCTACACTCTCAGCGGTGGAGAACGCCGGCGCGTGGAGATCGCTCGGGCTCTCGCCACCCGCCCCGACTTTCTGCTCATGGACGAGCCCTTCAGCGGCGTGGACCCGATCAGCGTCGACGACGTGCAATCCATCATCCGCGACCTCAAGAAGATCGGTATTGGAATCCTCATTACCGACCACAACGTCCGCGAGACTCTCGAAATCACGGATCGATCCTACCTTCTCTACGAAGGTAAGGTTCTCTGCGAAGGAGACCGCGACACTCTCCTGAACGATCCGTCCGCCCGCAAATTTTATCTCGGCGAAGGCTTTAAGGCCTGAAACTCAGTGCGTGGGAAAGCACGCGTCGGAGATGTTGGCCACAGCGTATGTCTTTTCGAAGCTGAGTTTTTGAGCATTCGACGGCTAATACCACTTCTGAAAAATTCTGACGTTATTGGTGCTGATCCGAATGGAGGCAGCGCAAGGCTCCGCCGGGTAAGGCGTATCGAGATACGTTTCCCCGGCGGGAACGCCGCGATCCTCCATTCGGGCGCATCCCCTAAGAGGACGGGCGGTTCTTCCCCCTGAGCCGCGTTGCCCCGTGCGGCACGGGTCACAGACCCGCCTCCGCACAGGCCGCCTTGCTCAGGGAGAAGAACCATCCCGCCAATAATGCCAGAATTTTTTAGAAGTGGTATAAGATCTCTCCTCTGGGACGCGGGAGAGAGCTGGAAGCTCTCACTACTTTTGGAGGAGGGTGTTCACCTGCCACGGAAAGAGATGCAGTTGGAAGCACTTTCGCCAAAACACTTCCGACTATCAGTTGCCCAGCCTTTCGCTGCCGAACCGCGAAGAAATTCACAGGCTGGAAGCCTGTGCTACTTTGAAAGACTTTCTTCATTTCACAGAGAATGTCTTGCAGGCATCCAACAGCTGAAACCTTTCCTCGGGGGAAGCGGGAGAGAGCTGGAAGCTCTCACTACTTTTGCTTTTCCGGTTTGGTTTGGACTCGTCTAAGCGGCGGATCCCCGCAATGCTTACAGCAGATGAAACCCACGGAGAAAATCATTGAAAGCATCTCGGTTCGCGAATTCTACGAGGCTTGTCGCGACCCCTTACAACTGGAACTGATCTGCGGGGAAGAAAGCCTCGACCGCATCATTCGAGAGAAAAGCCTCAACCGCCCGGCTCTCGCCCTCACGGGCTACTTCCGCTTCTTTGCCAACCGCCGCATCCAGCTCTTTGGCGCGGGAGAAATGGGTCACATCCGCGACAGTGATCCGGAGGTCATCGAGAAAGTTCTCTGCCAGATCGCGAAGAAGAACATCCCCTGCATCCTCATCAGCCGCAATCTCGCCCCGACCCCGGTTCTCCTCAAGGTCGCCAAGCGTTTCAAAATCCCCCTTTTCCGCTCGACCCTGAAGTCAAAGACTCTCACCACCGAGGCCACCCTCATCCTGGAAGAACGGTTTGCCCCGCGAAAGACCATTCACGGTACTCTGATGGACATCCGCGGCATCGGGACCCTCCTCCGCGGGGAAAGCGGCATTGGGAAGAGTGAGTGCGCTCTCGCCCTCATTGAGCGAGGATTCAGCCTCGTCGCCGACGATCTCACCCACCTCCGCCTCCTCCGCGACCATGAAGTCGTGGGGAACAGCTCGGAATTGAGCCGGGGCTACATGGAGTGCCGGGGAATCGGCATCATTGACGTCGCAAAACTCTTCGGGGTCCACTCAGTGCGCGTCGAGAAGCGCCTCGATCTGGTCATCACTTTTGTCACCTGGAGCCCAGACATCGACGAAGACCGCACCGGACTCGACCAGGACCACATGGAAATCTTCGGGCAAAAGATCCCGCATAGTACGATCCCCATCCGCCCGGGGCGCGATATGGCCCGGCTCGTCGAAGTGGCCGCCATGGTGCAGGCTCTACGACTGCTCGGTCACGATGCGGCCAAAGAATTCAACGAGAGACTGATTCGGAAAATGTCGGGGCAAATCAGTTGAAGAAGAGATTCCAAAAATTTTTCGGGAATAAAAAGTTTTTTTCGGGCGCAAAAGAGGCCCAAATCCGCCCGATTCCCCCCTCTGCAGAGACCGTTTTTTGGGGTCCGAAATCCATCCTTCCCCCGAAGGTAGTGCGTTGCCAGCCCGCCCCCCTAAAATTCAACCGAAAAGTACCGGAACTTATGCGCAAAGACATTGTGAATAACTTGTGCGTAAGTTCATCTTGCTTCACATCCCGGCTCGCGAATGATGATTCCATCTCGCATCCATTCGGTGGGCCGATGACCGCTCAAAGGTCCTTCGGAGTGATGCGTTTTTTCAATTTCTTCACCAATCGAACTATCCTTAAACTTTCATAAGAACCTGGTAATCAATAACCTAAATCTTATTCACCCTTTTGAAAAGCTCCTCTACAGAAAACTGCGCCATCTTTACTCGGTTCCTTCGATCCTACTCGTTTTCAGCGGGTTACAGTCTTCGATAAACCAAGTCTTAACCGCAGCTACTACTGTTAATAATTTTCGTCGATTCCGTTTCTAATGCCATCCACCACCCAATTGTCTCACCTCTGGAACGAAACCTGTGAACGGTTTCGCAGCCGCCTGAATCCCGACATCTTTGAGATGTGGTTCAAGCCGCTGACCTTTGGTGAAGCCTCGGACGAACGCGTCCAGATCCTCGCTCCCAACGATTTTGTCTCGATTTGGCTTCAGGATAACTATCTTGAGATCATCCGTGCCGAAATTTCGGAAGTATTTGGAGGTCCCCGCGAAGTCGTCATTTCGGTGTCGGAAGACAGCACCGAGGCCCCTGTTCGCAATAACCGCACCAAAGAGGCCCCTAAACCCGAGACGAAGAAGCGCACGATCGACCGCACTTCGGTTCCGGAAACCGCTCCGGCTGCCTCCTACTCCGGGATCAATCCGAAGAACACCTTTAAAAATTTTGTCGTGGGCTCCGGAAACCAGCTCGCCCACGCAGCTTCGATCGCGGTGGCCAATTCTCCGGCAAGAGCGTACAACCCGCTCTTCATCTACGGCGACACCGGTCTCGGCAAGACCCACCTGATGCACGCGATCGCTCACCAGGTCCTCTCTGCCAAGACAAACGCAAAGATTGCCTACATTTCCACCGAGAAGTTCACCAACAAGTTCATCACGGCGATCCAGGAGAACAAACTTACGGCTTTCCGCCGCCGCTTCCGTAAAGCGGACATTCTCCTCATCGACGATATCCACTTCCTCTCGGGGCGTGAGCGCATCCAGGAAGAATTTTTCCACACCTTCAACGAGCTTTTTGAAAACCAAAAGCAGATCGTTTTGACCAGTGACCGCCCTGCCAGCGAGATCGCCCGACTGGAAAGTCGCTTGGTCTCCCGTTTCCAGTGGGGTTTGGTTGCCGACATCCAATGCCCGGATCTGGATACCCGCCTCGCCATTCTCTCCAAGAAGGCCAAGGCGATGAGCGTCGACATCCCTGCGGACGTCATGGAATTCCTCGCAGAAAAGGTTTCGCGAAACGTTCGCCGCATGGAGGGAGCGCTCACCCGCGTCGCCGGCTACGCCGCCTTGATTCGCGACCCCCTCTCGGTTGAGGTCGTAGAGCGACTTCTCTCGGACGTCCTCCAGGAAGAGCTCTTCAACCAAGTCACCATTGAGAAAATTCAGAAAAAGACGGCCGAGTATTACCACCTCCGGGTGGCTGACCTCCTCAGCCGACGTCGTCCGGCCAAGATCGTCGTCCCGCGTCAGGTTTCGATGTACCTGAGCCGCCAGCTGACAGACCACTCTCTGGTCCAGATTGGCGATGCTTTCGGCGGCCGCGACCACGGTACGGTGATCAACGCAATCCGGGCCGTTGAGAACCTCATGGAACAGGATCAGACGATGCGCCGAAGCATTGACTATTTGACGAAACAGCTTTCCGAGAATAGATCCTGACCATGGAACTCGATTCTTCTCAAAAAGACCAGGTCGCCCAATGGGCTTCCGACGGAGATACTCTCTCCGCAATTCAGGAAAAGATTTCGTCAGAATTTGGCGTTAAACTGACCTACATGGAAACTCGTTTCCTCGTCGAAGATCTCGAAGTGGATCTTTCCGACGGCGAGCCCGAGGAACCCGAAGCGGAAGAAGAGAAAGAAACTTCTCCAGCAGAAGGTGAAGCCGAAGCGGTGGACCTCGAAGACGCAGGATTTGACGGCGAAGCTGGATCCGGGCGTGTTTCTGTAGATGTCGACAAAATCACTCGCCCCGGTGCCGTGGTGAGTGGAAGCGTCAATTTCTCCGACGGGAAGAGTGCGACCTGGATGCTCGACCAGATGGGACAGCTCCGCCTCATCCCCGCAGAAGAAGGGTATCAGCCGGGTCAGGACGACATCCAAGCGTTCCAAACAGCCCTTCAAGCCGAGCTTCAAAAGCAAGGTTTCTAAAAATTTTCCGGGATAAAGTTCCCGGCTTGACATAACTCAGAATCCCATAAGGATCATCTGTTTTGCCGCGGGTATAGTTTAGTGGTAAAACCTCAGCCTTCCAAGCTGATGATGTCGGTTCGATTCCGTCTACCCGCACCATCCTAATCCGAAACGATGGGTTTCGGATTCCAGGGTCTACTCCAAAGTTTGGGGACCGGGCATAATTTGTGATTATTTTTCTTTAGGATTATTGTGTGTGTTCATTGGCACTGAGCGAGGACGCGCAGTCGGTAATTTTCAAAGTTTCTGAAGCCGAAGGCTCTTCTTTGGATGAGTTTCATTTTTCTGTGGAAGCCTTCGGTGATGGCATTGTTTTTGGTAAATCGCCACATGGTGGCGATGGGCTCGATCCATTGTTGGAGGGTCTTGGCGAGGGTTTTGAGTTGTGCAAAGCCCTGTTGTTGTAGTTCTTCGATATGTCGATAGAGCTCTTTGGCATTTGATCGACACTTCTTTGCTGTGCAGGACTTCTGGCAGAGAAGGGAGTGGATTTGCCATCGTTTGAGATAGAGGGGCTCGAGGGTTGGGTGCTTGTCGAAGAGTTCCTGACGGCGTCGGATCTGTTTTTGCGAGAGGCGCCCGGGTCGGGTTCGCAGGATCGCCAGGAGTCCGCTGTTGCGGGTAATCTCGGGAGCAATCTCACGGCAAAGGCCCGTGAAGTGATGAGCGAGT
>NZ_JACHVA010000039.1 GCF_014230055.1 Puniceicoccus vermicola
AGGAAGTCGTTGAAGTTGAGTTGGTTAGATAATTGAGTTTCGTCAAAATTTGTGAAGGATTCTGTAAATAGCTGATTGATATGAACTTTCTGAAAAGCGTTAACACTCAGAACTTGCAGAATCCGGGTCAAACTGTGGTCGAGGCAGAGAGTCTTTTTGAGACTGGCGACGAGAAGATAGGTGCAGATGGCGATCCAAATTTGGGTTCTGACGGCATTGTCCGAGGTTCCGAAGAAGGACTTGATCCGCAGGTTCTGTTTGATCCATTTGAAGAAAAGTTCGATCTGCCAGCGGCTCTTGTAGACCAAGGCGACGGTCAATGCTGGGATGGAAAAATTGTTGGAAAGGAATACCAAGTCCTTGCCAGTCTCCTCGTCGAAGAAACGAACTCGACGCAAAGCAATGGGATATCGTTCCTTGGACAGGGCTCCGCTCAGACCGATTGTTTGATCGCTGCGCAGACCTGTGATTTTGGCAACTCTGCGGGACTCCCGGACATAGCAGTCGAGGTTGCGTTTGGCACGGATAACGAAGAACGCTCCGGCCTGGCTGAGGCCGAAGAGTCGACCGAAGTCGAGGTATCCACGATCCATTACATAGATCGTTCCGGGAGAGACTGGCATTCGGTCGAGGAAAGACACATCGTGTTCCCGTCCCTTCGTAACGTCGATGAACAGCGGGATAGAGCCTTGAAGTTCGAACTGCGTGTGGATCTTTACCGCCGCTTTCGTGGAACGAAAGTCCGCCCAAGGGAAGAGAGTCAGGCAAAGATCGATGGTGCTCGAATCGACCGCGACGACCATGCCATCGAGACCCATCGGGTTCGTCTCGCCTGCCTAAAGTCTCCGCGTCCTTCGAATGAGGATATGAGCCATGGCTTCGTAGACGCGCCAGTCCCTCCATTGGTTGGCATATGCCAAATTGGTGCGGGTAATGTTGCCGCGAAACCCCATCGCGTAAGCGTTTTGATTCCCGCGCAAACAAGCCTCGATCTCGCGCAACCCCTCCCGGTAAGTCAACTGGGCAAAGACCATGGCAAGGAATTGGTCGCGTGCGGTAAATCCGCGACTGCTCTTGGGCATCGGGTAAAGCTTGATGCATCGGTCGAACTCCTTCCGGTCCAAGCCATCGGTAATCTGAGTAAAAACGAGCCTGCCAGCGTTCATCCGTTATTGAGAACGAATGCGACGGAAGGTCGCCAGCCGATTCAAATGCGTGACAACCTTTATCCTGTGTAAGACTCTTCAAATGAATCACTTGGAAAAATCGAAACCCCTCTTAACTGGACACTAGTGACTCCCCATACTTAAAATACAAAATCGAAAACAGTCATACGGAAGTAAACCTTATTAACTCGCTTGACAAATAGATCATAATCGAGCGATCTTTACTGATGGAAAATCGAGATGCCCGCACGCTGAGTCAGGATGCCCAGCAAGAGATGCGCCGTCAGGCGATCCGTGCCTTGAAAAAGGGCCGAACACAAACACAGGTTGCCAAGGATTTTGGTGTGGCCCAGCCCACGGTGAATCGGTGGTGGAAACGCTTTGAGGTTGGGGGTTGGGCG
The DNA here is from genome assembly GCF_014230055.1 of Puniceicoccus vermicola. Taxonomy (NCBI): domain Bacteria; kingdom Pseudomonadati; phylum Verrucomicrobiota; class Opitutia; order Puniceicoccales; family Puniceicoccaceae; genus Puniceicoccus; species Puniceicoccus vermicola. The sequence goes on from NZ_JACHVA010000039.1 coordinate 1,568, forward strand.
GCTATCGGTAAGGGCAAGCGGGGTCGGCAAGATGGAAGTGGACGCAAGATGACTGCGGATCAAGAGAAAGAGATTCAAAAGCTTATCACCGACAAGACCCCGGATCAATTGAAGCTGCGTTTCGCTCTCTGGACGCGGGAAGCCGTGAGAGAGCTGATCAAAAACCGGTTTAAAATCGAGTATGGACTTCAATCGATGAGTGTAGTCTTGGCTCGCTGGGGTTTCACTCCCCAGCGACCACTGAAGAAGGCTTACGAGCAACGCCCGGCTGAGGTGAAGCAGTGGATGGGAGAGGTCTATCCGGAAGTGAAAAAAAAG